>NZ_LR812090.1:3841829-4033004 GCF_903772925.1 Alteromonas macleodii | reverse complement strand
GGTGGTCGTACAGTAGGTGCTGGTGTTGTATCTAAGATCCTAGACTAATCTAGACTTAGCAACATAAGCCCAAAAAAGCGCACTTAGGTGCGCTTTTTTTATGCCTGCGATTTAGAAAGGGAGTGAGTGTATGCCCTCCGAAACACGCCGTAAACCCATCCATGGGGGCTCCGACACCGCATCCATGCGGTGTAGGGTTTCAGAGGACATACACTCACTCCCCTTGCTTTGCGTAAAACGAAACCTAATGTGAAAGAAACACGCCGTAAAGCCATCCATGGCTGCTTCGCAGCAGCGTCCCTGCTGCTGAGAGTTTTTGATGGGGCTTCACTCCCTCCTTGAGCGGCATAGCAAAAAGTTTGAGGGGGAGAAAAAGTAACACGCCGTAAACCCATCCATGGGGGCTCCGACACCGTATCCCTGTGATGCAGAGGGGCGAGGGCATATACTCACTCCTTTTAATCTATGTAAAACGAAAGCTATTAGGAGAAAGGGATCCGATCTCAAGTTCAGTTGATAGAAGCGACATTTGTCTCTATATTTAGATATATATGTCTATTGGAGGCGCTATGAAAGTAAGTGAAAACAAGAGAGACGGAACTTACGATAACGAGGTCGATTTGGTTGAAATCGTAAGCGGTGGGCTAATAAATAAGCTATCGTCACCGTTTGACGAAGTTGAGGCAGTCCGCAAAGGTTTCCCAGTCAATAGAATAAAACGTCTTGAATCCATAATGAGATGGGACCGAAAAGCATTTGCTAAATTTATACGTACTACACCTAAGACGCTGGAAAGATATGCTAGGGATAACAAACATCTAAGTCCACAGGTGAGTGAAAATACACTTGATGTGGCCCGACTAATGAACCTTGGTATCGCTTACTTTGAAAGCGTAGAACGTTGGAACCTTTGGTTAAACACTCCTCACGTCCAATTCAATAATTCAGCCCCTGTCTCTGTATTAGATTCAGCCAGTGGTCGCGCCTTGATCAAGCGTATCGTACTAGGCTTAGAATACGGTTTCGTAGCCTAGTGCTTGTCTATCGTATAGCACCAAGAAAGAACAACTCTAGCGAGAACGCGCTCAATGGAATAGGTGGCCATTATTGTGAGGGTCGTTGGCACTATACAGGGCAGTCTGTTGTCTATACTGCTAGTAGTCGGGCTTTAGCGATATTAGAGCGATTAGTTAATGACTCATCTGAAGTGTTAAAAAAGGACCTCACTATCACTACAGTTCTATTGTCGGAAGAAGTTCGTATAAAACGTTTATCAGTTAACGAACTGCCTGCTGGCTGGGATGCCATGCCATACTCGCAGCATACCCAACAGCTCGGCACGACTTGGCTTCAAAATAAGTCCTCTGCCGTACTACAAGTACCATCAAGTGTTTGTCCCGGTGAATCTAACTTTGTATTGAACCCCGAACATATCGATGCTCGGCATTTCAAAGTTGTAGATTGTAAACCTTTTTACTACCCGCCTCGTTTGGCTGAAAAACTATAGGGTAGTTGTTAGAGATCTTCCCCATTAACCGCTTTCCCCAAGCTGTCTGCCTATAAAATACGAATGTCACTTGCCAATGATTTCTTATAGTGTTGTTATACTGTAACAATTAATGGCTATCATGCCCGGCTTTATTGTTTAACGAGATTTTCATGATTACACGACGCCAGTTTTTAGTAGGCTCTTTGGCATTTGGTGGGCTAGCGACCAGTGCTTTCGGTAAGAAGATGAACTTGGCGTCAATGCCAATTAGTGAAGGTTATGGCGCGCTCGTTGCCGACCCCCAAAAGCTGCTCGATTTACCCAAAGGCTTTAGCTATAAAGTTATCTCAAGCCTTGGCAATGCGATGTCTGACGGTATGCACGTACCTGATAGAGCGGATGGGATGGGTTGCCTTCCTATAGATGGTAGTAGCGACAAAGTGGCGCTAATACGCAATCATGAACTACACCCTAAACATTTAAGTGCACAGCCTGAGACTATTCAAGCGCATACCAGCGACTTAGCTTATGACAGTTACGCTAATGGCATTGCTTTACCCGGCGGTACCACTACCATGGTGTATAACCTTAGCACTCAAAAGGTTGAAAACGAGTTTATTAGCCTGACTGGCACCGTAAGAAATTGTTCAGGCGGCATTACGCCTTGGGGCACGTGGCTAACGTGTGAAGAATCGGTAGACCGTCCTCATGGCCCTAACGGCGATGTAGTAAATAACGACCACGGCTATATCTTTGAAGTGCCTGCCAATGCGAGCTCATTAATAAAAGCAAAGCCACTCAAAGCCATGGGGCGTTTTAACCACGAAGCGGCTTGTGTCTACCCCAAAACCGGTATTGTTTATTTAACCGAAGACAGAGGCGATAGTTTGCTTTATCGCTTTGTACCCAATGAGTACGGCAACTTAGCGGCTGGCGGTCAGTTAGAAGCTTTGGTAGTAAAAGGGAAGTCTCAGTTCGATACACGTAACTGGAATGGCAATGCTATGCCTGTAGCGACATGGTTCGATGTTGAGTGGGTAGCGTTAGATAACCCAGATAGCCCTAATGATGATTTACGCGTGCAAGGGTATGATAAAGGGGCAGCGCTTTTCGCTCGGGGTGAAGGCATACACTGGGGCGAAGATGAGCTTTATTTCTGCTGTACCAATGGCGGGCAGAAGCAGCTAGGTCAGGTAATGAAGCTTGTTCCATCTGCAGATGGTAAACAAGACAAGCTTCAGCTGTTTTTAGAAAGTGAAGACAAGAATCTGTATAACTTCGGCGATAACCTAACTGTGTGCCCGAACGGGCATTTATTAGTGTGCGAAGATCAATACACCGACATAGTGGATAACCATTTGCGTGGTGTTACGCCAAGCGGAGAAGTATACAACTTTGCTAAATTACATGCGCAAACAGAACTAGCAGGCGCGTGTTTCTCGCCTGATGGCAATACGCTTTTCGTCAATATTTACTCACCAACGAAAACGTTAGCAATTACCGGCCCTTGGCTAAAAGCCTAAGTTCTTTCGAATGATTTATGCGGCTGCGTTGTGACAAAAACGGTGCCGCATCTCTTCTCATATAATTAGCCTTACTATACTTACTTGCCTTAAAAAAGACAGATAATCTTCACTCTCCCACCGCAATAGCTACCACTCTCGTTCATAAAATAATGTGATTAGCCAGCATATTTACAATCGCTTTATTTAATCAATTGAATCATATTATCTCGTTTTAATAGTCTTACTCAATTAATGATAATGCTCTCAACTTAACAAGGAGAGCGAAATGAGCGCACTATTAAAAAAGCTAACAACGGCAAATAGCCATCGTGTTTCCTCCACCACGAATCAACCAATTCAAACGCAATGTAATTACGCTGATAACTATTACGGCGACCAAGTATGCGTAGAAGTGAAAGCCCCTAAACCTCGTACCAACCTTCATGTAGGAGTACAGCTGTGAGAACCACAATGAAATCAACCTTAACTAAATTCGTATTAGGCGGCGTTGCTGCCAGTATGCTTACTTTAGGTGTAAGCGCAGATACACTAACTCGCCAAAATGGCGCACCGGTAGGTGATAACCAGAACTCGCAAACAGCGGGTCCATGGGGTCCAGTATTACTGCAAGACTCTCACCTTATTGAAAAGTTAGCGGCATTTGACCGTGAGCGTATTCCAGAGCGCGTTGTTCACGCCCGTGGTGTCGGTATCCATGGCTACTATGAAAACTATGTCGATTTATCTGACGAGACGGTAGCCGCACCATTTCAAGGCGAAGGTAAAAAGACAGAAGTATTTGTTCGTTTTTCATCAGTAGTTCACGGACATTTATCGCCAGAGACGCTGCGTGACCCACGTGGTTTTGCGGTGAAGTTTTACACCGAACAAGGAAACTGGGATCTAGTAGGTAACAACTTCCCGGTATTCTTTATTCGCGATGCAATTAAATTCCCTGATATGGTTCACGCATTTAAACCATCACCAGTGACGAACAAGCAAGACGCGAAGCGTATTTTTGATTTCTTCTCGCACGTGCCAGAGTCAACGCATACGTTAACCATGCTTTTCTCTGATTACGGCACACCAGCAAGCTATTTAAATATGGACGGCTCAGGTGTTCACGCATTCAAATTTGTTGATGACGAAGGCAATTACAAGTACGTGAAGTTTACTTGGAAAGCGAACCAACCTATTAAGAACTTCTCTGCTGAAGAAGCAATGAAAGTTCAAGGTATGGACTTCCAGCCGCACACCACTGATGTGTATACCCGTATCGGTGAAAAAGGTGAAACAGCATCTTGGGATCTGTATCTTCAAGAGTTAGAGCCAGAACAGTTAGATGATTTCGAGTTTAACCCACTTGATACTACTAAAATTTGGCCTGAATCTTTGGTTCCTGCTAAGAAAATTGGTCGCCTAGTGCTTAACCGTGTGCCAGATAACTTCTTTGAAGAAACTGAGCAAGCGGCATTTGCACCAAGCAACTTAATTCCAGGAATTGAGCCATCAGAAGACAGAATGCTTCAAGGTCGTTTGTTCTCGTATGCCGACACGCAGCGCTATCGTTTAGGCGTTAATGCGTACCGCATTCCGATTAACGCGCCGAAAAACGCAGTTATTAATAATCACGAGCAACACGGTCAGCTTCGTACAACTAGCTCTAATCGCGATGTGAACTATCAACCAAGCCGTCGTCTAGACCTAAACGAAGACCCAGCGTTTCGTTATTCAAGCAAGCCGCTTGCAGGTATGACTCAACAAATTCCGTTCTATAAAGAACAGAACTTTAAGCAAGCGGGTGAGTTTTTCAGAAACCTGACTAAAGAAGGTCAAGCGCACCTGATTAGTAACTTAGGCGGAGCGTTAGCATCGGTACCTGAAGAAGAGATTCGCGTAATCATTAGTGCTTTTATGTACAACGCAGATAAGAACTACGGTAAGGGCGTAGCTAAACTAGCTAAAGCGCCAATGTCAAAAGTTCGCCAAACTGCCAAAGACTTGATGGAGCAACAAGCAGCACGTGCTGCCAAAGCGAAGCAAGTTGCAGAAAGCCTAACGGCACTTATGCAATAAGCTAAACTGCAAAAGAACAGCGGGAGCTATTTAACAGTGTTAATTCGCTCCCGCTTTTCCTAACGCAAAAGCTGAAACCAATCATCTAATACTCAAATTTAGATTTACCAGTAAGGGGGCACAATGTCTTTTTTGAAGCAAACACTTACGGCAGCACTGTTAGTCGTTGCCACCTTCACCAGTTTTTATACTAGTGCGGCAACTGAAACAACCACTCAGGCTAATACTCAACAAAGTGCAACTAGGCCTAATATGGAGACCTTGAAAGCACGCTATTTTGATGCAGCGCGAGATGGTGATAGCGCCATGCTAGGTGCATTTTATAAAGCCGGTCTAGATGTTAATGTAGCCGATGATAAAGGCTATACCGCACTTATTCTTGCGGCGTACCATGGGCACACCGACACCGTAAATTTTCTAATCGGTGAAGCTAATGCCAACCCATGTCAAGAAGACAACCGCGGAAACACCGCACTCATGGGGGCCATATTTAAAGGTCACGTCAGTGTGGCTAAGCAACTGGTCTTTGCCGATTGCGACATAGACGAAGAAAACGCACAGGGGCAAACCGCGTTAATGTTTGCAAGCCTTTTTGACAGACAAGAAATTATCAATACGCTTATCGATAAAGGGGCTAACCCAGCTCACATGGATAAAGCTGGTAATTCGGTAGCAGATATCGCTCTTTCGCAAGGTAATTACGAACTAGCAAAAGTACTACGCGAACAAAACGCTAATTAAACCACGTCATATTAGATAGCATTGAATACAACTAGGGGGAACTCCCTATTTGTATTCAATGCAGTAAGTTCAATACTAAGCCCATAAGAATCTAGAAGTGGGTTTACTATGAGAACGTTACTTGCAGCATTTTTTATCTTTTTTACATCATCCTCTTTCGCTGGCGTAATCACCTATGATTTCACTCGATTAGTGTTAGGTAACGAAGCTGACGAAACCAGTTTGATTGGGCAAATCACTTTCGATGAAAACGAAACCCAGTTCAATATGAACACATGGTTATCGTTTGTCTTTCAGTTAGAGTTTAATGGCGACATCTACAGTATTCTAGAAGACGACATTGCTGACTTTGCGATAGTTGATATAGATGATGGTGTATTTGGTGATGACAGCGGCGAAGGTTTTCAGTTTTTTATCGAGGACGCTAGCGTTCCTTACGAGTTTACTATTAGTTCAGGTTTAGCCGGTTTAGGATCAACAGATACTTGTGTTTTCTTTGAAAATGGCGACCGCTGTGCGGGCGGCTTGTTTCAATTAGTTAAAACTGTCGAGCCTAATGATGGCTCTAACAATGGCTCAACACAAGTGAGTGAACCTGCTTCCTTCGCTACAGCAATGCTAGTTTTGTTCGCGTTTACCTCAATGAGGAAGCGCAAACAGTAAAGCGTTTTCAATTGCAGTAGATGCTTTATTTTCTGTACCTCGTTCGTTCCCTCCACACTATCAATGTTTCTCGATAGTTGGTGTTTTTAGCCCTCCGTTTGCGAGGGCTTTTTTCGTTCTAACTTTTTGTTTTTAATGTGCTTTATAAATCACTTCGAATAGGGGGAACCCCCCATAGTTTTGCCGCTTGGGATGTTAAATACTCAAGGTGTACTCAAAGAGAGGTGTATTATGAAGTTCCTTAATAACAAAACAGTATTATCAGTTGCTATTGCTTGTGCCCTACCAGCGAGCATGGTGAATGCAAAAACTTTCGATAAAACATTAGCCGACGCACTTGCTGCTTCGCCACTAGAACTACAACAAGTTATTGTTACATTTGAAGGTAAGGGACCTGCCACAACAGAACAAATTACAGCACTTGAATCGTTAGGTATCACTGGCGGTGTTAGCCTACGTAACGTGCCTATTGTTGGTGTGTTAGCCAACAAACAGCAAGTCGAAGCACTTTATCAGCGCGATGACGTGGTGTCAGTGTGGAACAACGACCCGCTAGAACTAGAGAACCATGAGTCTACCCAAATTACCGGCGTACAGGCACTACAGGCTGATCGCGATATTCGCATTAACGGCATGCCAGTATCAGGTAAAGGCATTGGCGTAGTAGTAAACGACTCGGGTGTTGATGGCACACATGGCGATTTAGCATTCCCTGATCATGTTGTACAAAACGTACTAGCGCAGGTGAACCTAAATAGCTATAGCGGCATTTTGCCGATTACATACCAAGAAAACGTATCTAACACTGATATTCTAGGCGGTCACGGAACACACGTAGCTGGCACAGTAGGCGGTAACGGCGCCAAGAGTGGTGGCTTACATGCAGGTGTAGCGCCTGGTGCAGACATCATTGGTTATGGCTCGGGCGCAGGTCTATTCATTTTAGATACCATCGGTGGCTTCGACTACGCGTTAACACACCAGTTCGATTACAACATTCGTGTTATCTCTAACTCGTTCGGTAACACAGGTGATGTAGGTACAGACTTCAACCCAGACGACCCAACTAACGTTGTAACCAAAGCACTGGCAGACAACGGTATTATTACCGTGTTCTCGGCAGGTAACTCAGGTCCAGGCGAATCGACAATTACCGGTAACTTTAAAAAAGCACCTTGGGTAATTACAGTGGCTGCGGGCAACAAGCAGGGCGAGCTAGCTGACTTTAGTTCTCGCGGTGTCGACGGAAAAGGCGGACAAGCGGTTGTTGATGGTGAAGTGTTCACGTGGGAAGACCGTCCTACCGTAACGGCTCCTGGTGTAGACGTTATTTCTGCCCGTGCTTCACTATCTAGCTTAGGCGGCTTAAGCGCGGCTGATGACGCTGAAATGATTGAGCCACAGCACTTGCCGTTTTATACCGTATCTAGCGGTACTTCAATGGCTGCACCGCACGTGTCAGGTATTGTTGCACTAATGCTAGAAGCGAATCCAAACCTTCAGTGGGAAGATGTGAAGCGCATTCTCCAGGAAACGGCAACGCCGATGGCTGGTATGGACGAGTGGGAAGTGGGTGCAGGTTATGTTAACGCCTATGCTGCGGTAACTGCAGTGCTTGAGGGTGAAGAAGTATTCGGCGATACCGTGAAGAAAAATCGCGAATTTAACGCATTTGCTAACGTTGCTGAAGGCGATAGCTTTACGCTACCTACAACTTATCTTCCTGTAGGTGAGTCACCAGTAGAAGAGTTTGATGTAACGCCTGACGTATCTATGGTGGTGGCAAGCGCGTCAATTGAAACGGCAACAGCGTTCGTATTAGAAGACCCGGCGGGAAATACCTACGGTTCTGGCATTGGCCTACCTGTTTTAGGTTCTTCTGTTGGTACAGCTGCTCCGGGTATGCCGGGTACATGGAAACTATACAGCCGAGGTATTGGTAGCATTAGTGGTGTGTCAGTTGACCCACTAGGTGTTACAAACGGTGTGGGTATTCCCGGCACTAACGATGTGAATATTCGCTTATTAGTAACATCAGGCTATACGGGTATTGATGATGCAGTGGGTCACCCTGCAAAACCATTTATTGAGTACGTAGTAGCAAATGAGCTAATGGATGCAAAAGAAAGTGGCTTTGCGCCAGACGCGCCACTTACTCGAGTAGAGCTTGCTGATACGCTAGCGCTTAGCGCTAACCTTCGTCAAACCAACGACGGTAACACAGTTAACTACACCGATGTGAGTGCAGAAAATGCTGCAGCGGTAAACTCTGCCACAGCGACAGGTGCCGTGTTGGGAGATTTAGAAATGAATACACAACCTGTAATGCAAGTTGACGGCGACTTCTTTGGTAGCAACATGCAGGTAAGCAAAGAAGAAATGGCGTACTCAATGGTTCAAGCATTAGGCCTTGAAGATGCCGCGAACAGCTTTGATTCTGAAAAAGTTATCGCTATCGTGCTGGGTGAAGCGGTGGAAGTTGAAGACACAGACGCAATTGCACCTGAGTATCGCGGCTATGTTCAACAAGCTTTAGCTGCAGGGATAATGCAGGTAGAAGTGAAAGTAGAGCAAGGTCCATTTGACCTACAGCCTACACTTAAAGCCTTCTTTAAACCACAAGATGGCGTATCACGAGGCGAAGCTGCGTTTATCCTAACGCAATACGCAGAACTTTAGTCCTTTGAGGCGAGGGCCGGTTGTAACATTCAAAACACGCGGTAAACCCATCCATGGGCGCTCCACAGCAGCATCCCTGCTGCTGAGGGTTTTGAATGTTACAACCGGCCCTCGCGTAATTTTTAGAGAGGGGAAAGACAGATGAAGCAAGGCCCCTCTTTTTGTTAGGTTTCGCCGAAAGTTTATCGCTTAACATTAGAATTTATCCCCGGGCGTTTCACTGCAGCATCCCTGCTGCTGAAGGTTTTGAATGTCACAACCAGATCTCGTGTAGTTTGCGGGGGAGGGAAGCCGTGCTTCAACCTAAAAGCGGGTACAGCTACTCTAGCAAGCCTGCCTTTCCAGCCATTCTGATAAGTTCTGCGGAACTGCTTAAATTGAGCTTCTTATAAATGTTACTCCGATGGTTTTCAGCAGTTTTAAGGCTCATGTCCAACAGTTCAGCTATCTTCTTACTGGTGTTACCTGCGGCAACTAAGAAAAAAACTTCTCGCTCTCTTCGCGTCAATACGCTTAGCGGCGATACGTGCTTTTGGCACTGCTCATTGGATGACTGGGTTAATTCGTCGGGAAAAGAGGTTTTGTTGGCCGCCACTTTTTTTATCGCGTCGACTAAACTATCACCAGACGACTCTTTTAAAATATAGCCCTTTGCGCCCGCGTCGCGCATGGCCTCTATATATTCCACTTCGTTGTGCATAGACAGCACCAGTATCTTTGCATCACTGCGCTGGGACAATATTTTATCAATGGCAACGAGCCCGCTCATGCGCGGCATAGAAATATCCATCAAAATAACGTCGGGGGAGAGTTTTAGCACCGCTGCAATAAGCTCAACACCGTCATCACATTCTCCGACCACATCAATATCTGGGTTTGCATTTAGCATTTGAGATACGCCTTGACGCATGAGTACATGATCGTCGGCTAGCACTACTCGAATTGTCATACAGGTACCGTTACTGTTGTTCTTGTGCCTTGCCCTACAGCTGAATCTATTTCTAGCGTAGCGTTGAACGCTTCGGCTCTATCGCGAATACTTGAAAGACCAATGCCAGGCTCTATTGTTCTACTATCAAACCCTACACCATTATCAAGAATATCTAAACGAATAACGTTATGGTGGTAAGAAACCGTTAGGGAAAGGTGTGTTGCTTCGCTGTGTTTTATAGCATTCACCAATGTCTCTTGCGCAATTCTGAATAACAAGGTGCTTATGTCTTTCGAGAGGTCTGTGGGTAGATTTATGTCTGTGTTATACGCCATATCTTCACCACTAAGCAGGTTCCGACACAGCCAGTTCAGTGCGGGTTTAAGGCCGAGGTCATCTAAAATGGTGGGGCTCATAAGTCGCGACAGCTGCCTCACGTCATTTAGCGCCATTTCAGCAATACCGTGTAGGGCTTCTATTTCAGGCGAGGAAGATGAGAGCGCCTGCAGTCGTCTGGTAAGGCCTGTAAGCAACTGCCCAATACCATCATGCAACTCTCTTGAAAGCTTAGCTTTTTCCGACTCTTGCTGAGCCCAAAGGCGCTTTGCAAGCTGCTGAAGTACTTCCTGATCAGCATCTAGTCGCGCTTGAAGTGTTGCCTGAAGTGCCTTAATACTCTCTATTTCTTTGGCTAAATCACTCAAAATAGGCGTTCCTGTAGTCACCAGCTTGTTTTTCAGGTAATTGAGACAGCCACTGCGTTGTTAACTTATTTACGGTATCTTCTTTGCCGGGAATAGCGCGATAGTATAGGTGATTACGCCAATATGAAGGGTATAGCGCAAGCTTTTGCTTGAGTTTTTCAACAGATGCTTCATCACCTAACGACGCTTTTATATACAGCCACTGTAAATATTGTTGATAATAAGTGGGTTTAATAAGAGAGTTAAGCTTCTCCATGATAGTGCTCGAAGCGCCTAAAGACAGACGCTGCTGCATATCGAGCAAAATCTTTGTTTCGGTGATCGCGGGAACATTGTCGTTATTTAGAAGCGTTTTGTAGATGTTGTCGCTCTCATCGTTAAGGTTACCTTGATGATGCTTTAACCCTAAAGTTAACCATTGATAAACGGCGAATTGCTCGTGACGTTCTTCGCTAATGGTGGGCAATACGGAAACAAGACGCTTCTCTAAGCACGACCAGTTTGCAGTTAGTAAGCATATTTCACCCTCCCAGAGTAAAACTTCTGTTTTTGCGCGGCTATCTTCAGACTTCTGTGCTAACCGTTTCGCCTTTGCGGCATGTTGTGTAGCTTCATTTAAATTTCCGTTTGCAAAGTTTAAATAGCTGAACAGAAGGTGATTGTAGAGCTTTTCCTGATTATGCTGTGTACCTAACTGCCCCTCTACCGTCGTTAAGTAATTGCTAGCGATATTTTTATCACCTTTGACTAAACTCAGTTGCGCAAGGTTTTGTTGGGTTCGAAGCAGGTGAGATTCATCACCATTTCTCTCAAATAACATCTCAGCCTGCTGCCAATATATTTCTGCAAGTGAAATATCACCAATTAAAAAGTGCATATAGGCCACGTTGCTCATGCTTTGGGGCTGAAGTACTTTGTCATCGGTTTGAACACGAATATCAAGGCCTCGTTTGTAGTAATCTAACGCTCTTGCAAACTGTCCTCGTTCTTCAAACATAAAGCCTAAAGTGTCGTTCACATGCGCTTCTTGTGCCAAGTCACCTAAATCGTGAAGTAGCTTTACTGCTTCTTCTAGCGACGCTTCAGCAGTGGTGTAGTCGCCTGTGAGTGACGTAGCAATAGCATAGTTTGCTAAGGTTTTAGCCCGCTGAGAAGGCTGTGTTTTCGCATCTCGCAGCGCCAGCGCATCTTTAAAATAACGCGCCGCAGCTACATTGTCGGCCGTTCGCAGGTAGGCAATACCAAAGGCATTCATCACTAAACTTTCACCTTGGGTATCCTTGGCCTGTCGAAATGCCACCAGTGCGCGCGTTAACGAATCGCTGGTGGCAGCTTCTATATCTCCGTTAATGATCTGCAAACGAGCCAGCTCAAACCACAGTTGTCCGTTATTAGGGCGGAGGGCTAATGCGGCTTTGTAGTCGGCCATGGCTTTGGCATCTTCGCCCGCCCACTGGTATATGTCGGCCCGCATTGATAGCAATTCTGGTCGGTTGGGGAATTGAGAAACCAGTGCATCTATCGATTGTTTTGCAAGAGCTAAATCTTCATTAAGTTCGGCCCTTAGAAGTTCACTTTGTAGCCGCCAATATGGTGCTAAGTTTGAAATGCTGGTTAAGGTTTCCAGTGCCTGTCTGGCACCATCATAGTCGCCAATATTCATCCTATTGCGGGCATCGGCTACCCACCCTCCGGGGTAATCGGGAGTTGTCGCTATAATGGCATCAATAGCATCTGCACTATTTAATGTTTCACCCTTTTGCCATGCGCTATCCAACGCATCTAGATAACGTAAATCAGGAAGTGGTTGGGGGGATTGAGATTCAACTGCATCAAATAGTTGCTGGATTAATTTATTAGAAAATTCCCCCAAATCCTCAGAAAGGGAGTTTGCATCTACATTGTGCGACACTGAAAAAATAGGCGTATTGGCAGGCATACTGAGTACGCTAGCGTGAAGCAAGTACGCACTATTACTGGTAGGCGTAGCATCAAGAAGCAATACGCTATTAGCTGCAAGTGTAGCGGCCAAGTCAGTGCGATCATTTTTACTTGTAAAGGGTGATAACGCTAAATTGCTTATCAAAGCTTGAGTTTGTTCTTTGTTATCTAACACTATATTAGGATGGGTAGACAAAGGGTAGCGAAGTAAGGTGTTAATAGTTTCTAAAAGCGGATACTGAGGGTCGTTCAATACCAAAAGCTGAATAGGGCTATTTGTCGCTAGTTTTGGATGGCTTTTTTGATACCAAGTGAAGGAAAAAATACTGGCACTCAACACTAATACAAGTAAAGCAGTTACAGAAAACACAACAAGGGTTTTGTTAGTTACGCTAGTGCTGCCATTATCGCTGAGGGCGCTACCGTTAACGCTAAGGGCTCTGGCATTAACGCTAAGGGCTCGTCCATTAACGCTAAGGGCTTCTTCCAGCGAAAGCCTCTTAGCCGGTAAGTGATGGGTTAATTGAGCAATGCAGGTTTTGCGCTTTTTCAACCACAAGTAATGGGAGATGCCAACGCCTTCTTTTCCAACACAGCCCAACATGTCTTCTAACACTTTACCTAGGCTATAGGTGTCAGAATGCTCACTTGCTTTTCCGGTTTGAATAACTTCAGGCGCTGTGTAGCGTTGATGCCCGCTGGTTTGGACACCCGAAGCCGCGCTTTGACCAATGCCAAAGTCGATAAGCTTAATATCTCCATTATGGTCAATAAGGATGTTGTCTGGCTTTATATCGCCATGCTTAATACCTATGGATTTACATGCAAGTAAGGACTCAATAAGCTGTTGTTGCCACTTATCGAAATCGGTCTTGGTGATAGGCTTTTGAAGGCGCGTATATAGAGGCTCCCCTTCTATGAAAGCCATGGTAAAGAACGCAGTGTCTCCGTCAGAGAAAACATCATGTACACGAATGATATTGGGGTGTTGAAGCTGTCTGGCAATATTGACTTCATTGCGGATAGTTTGCATTTTAACCGGGTCGCTAGCACCACCCTCTATCACTTTCAGCGCCACTTTCACATCAAGTAGCTCGTCAAGCGCACTATAAACACTAGCCTGGGCGCCACCGCCTAACTGTTCTACTATAAGAAAACGGTTAGCTAGGCGTGAATTTGGCGCAATAGATGGCCCTAAAGCTAAGGCTTCAGTTTTAAGGGAATCTTCTTGCGACGAGAATACATCTGGCCTGTTCAAAGCCTTCTCCACACTTCACTAATTAACGCGACGAAGCAACTCAAATACGGTTTACGCCACGCAGGCCTGTTAACCATAGGTATAACAAATGGTCGACTGGCTTAAACGTTATTGCTTTTATTCTAGCTTATAAGTGAAAGTTTATGCTCTATTGTGTGGAATAACAAACGCATGGAAATCATATTTGCTAAGGAGGTGGCAAATTCTATGTCCGTTTGTGTGAAGTAACGTCGCCCTAGAACAGAGTCAGCATATAAAACACCAATAGGCTTTTCATCCAAGCATACGGGTACACAAACGGCTGCCTGAATACCGTGGTTAATTATACTGTGCTGCTTATTAAGTGTGTTGTCGCAAACAATATTACCGATAGCGCGAACAGCATTTGTTTGCATACACTGTTTGATGATAGTGCGGCTGCCTGTAAAGTCATCGCCCTGCATCCAATCTTCATAACCTACACCAAGCTGATAGTTATTTATTTTATCAAACAGAATAAGCGAAGCGCGTTCGCACCCAAGCGACTGAGTTAGACACTCTCTTGCGAGGTTAATAAGTGCAGTACTGTTATTACAGTGCTGTAGCTGGTTTTGATATCGCTTTAGTTGCTGCTTACGCCATTCACGTTGGCTATCAAGTTTAACTACATTATTAAATGCGACAGGCGTGAATTCACAAGGAATTGGACCAAGTTGCAATACGTGAGGTTTGTCTAGCGTAAGGTGTTTTACGGGGATACCTGCGTTGCTGAAGCACCCTGTAGAACTGGTGTCGTCCAATTGCCAGATATGGTCGTTGTCAGCATGTTTTGCGGCGCGCAAGACGATATGAGAGCGAGAGACTTGAGGGTGAGGAATAATGATGTCGGCACTATCGGCGCGCCCAACTTGATATTCACGGCCCTCAAAAAGCAAGTGCTCACTTACGCTACCGTTGCTTTCTGTAAAGGCAAACTGTAATGGCATAGCATCACCCTCATTATGTAACTGACGCTGAGTTTTTATTGTTCTTGCAACCTACACCATACCCGGATAGGCACGAAGCCAAGTTGACCCTAGACCCGTGTAGCTGTTCGAAAAATAGTGTGGATATAAGGTCAACAGGGCTATTTACAGCGTTCTCAAACTAAAACGTAATGTTTGCAGCTGAGTAAGAATTAAGCCTTTCACATTAACTACGTCGCCACTTGACCGCCATACGTCGGCAATCTGGCTTCCAGAAGCACTATCAACAAGTGTGATCAGGCTATCAACCGCAGTTAATGCTGCATCGTCATCGTTTACCGCCAGCGCTGACTGTATATCATTAACACCGCTATCTATTGCAGTTTCTAGAAGCGCTGTAATTTTGTCGCGGTTGTCGTTCAGTGTTGTGCTGAGTGAGGCAACCTTATCGTTGATAACTGTTGTTGAAGGTCGGTTGTCGAGCAAAATGATGAAATCGGAAAACTGCCCTGTGCTTCCGCGTGCACGAAAACTGCCAGATGAAGTAAGCGTAGTGATATCTTCAAACTGACCACCGTCATGGGATGTGAATAAACGCCATGGAATGGTCGGGGTGTAGTGTATAGCTTTGGTATACAACTCAACCATGGCTAAACCTTCAAAACCAAATCCTGCGTCTGTTTTTGGAGAAATTGAAACAAGAACCGGAAAGCCTGAAACAGCGCTTGTTAGCGCAGAAGGAAGACGGTCTGTAATCGTTAAATCTGTAGGGTCGAGCAACTCGGCGGTAATGTCGAAATTATTAGCATTTAGACCAATGCTGTTTTCGAACTCAACAGTCAAATCGACTTCAATCAAACTGGTTAGCGTAAGCTTCGCCTGAATCTTATTGTCATCGACAGTTAAGGTCGCAGGAGTAACAACTTGCGCTTGGGCAGTTGAGAACAGAAGTAATGCAGTGGCGGCAACAACAGTGGTGAGTTGTCTGAATTTCATCGCAGTAAACATCATAGGATGACCTCTTTCAGTGTTGGTTAAAATTTAACCTAAAATGGTGCCATTATCAATGTAAATAATGGCACCGTTTTCAGGGGTTTGCGATTTTATTCAAAGTATTGAGCAAAGAAGCGTGACGCAAGTACCGCATAATGTGCTCGGGTTATCACTGTATCTGGCGCGAAGCTCGCAGTGATTGTTGGCGTAATGCTAAAAGGGCTTTGCTCTACGCCGAACTCAGCGTTAATCAAAGACAGAGTAAGGGCAAGTTGCACATAGCCTTTCATGTCAGCTGGAATACTGTCTTGGTCCTCTAGCACGAATTGCTCACCATTATAGTCAATTACAATATCGGCACTTGGGTCGAAGCTAAGCGCCGCTTCCTCAAGTCCTAGCATCTGAACAAGTGAGTATGCAATGTCTAACTTAGTGACGCTTGCAAATGGGTCTGCGCTGCCGTCTACACTTCTTAGTACTGGGGCTTGTGTACGAAGTTTATCTTTAAGCGCGCCGCCATTAACCATTACTGACTCTATGAATGCCTTGTCAAAGCCAGGCACTGAGCCGATGTTAGGGCGCTCTTCGTCTAGCAGGTCGCGGTATTGTCTTACAGCACCACCCATCACTGCATAGCGGGCAAAATCTTTACGTTTTAGGCGCGCATCTGGAGAGAAACCACGGCTGTTAATGGCGTCCATTAGACGCTCACTTACCGCAAATTCAATAGCATTTTGCTGAGGATGGCCTTCAACGTCATCCATACCTTCAAAGCCACCGCTATTTTCAAACGAGACAGTAACATTAAATGTTTCTGGTAAGCCCGGGCCGTTAGTTAGACCTAGTGGATCGGCCTCTATACCGGAAAGCGACGTCAGCCCATAAACATACACTCCCCAAGTGCCGGGCATGGCGGGTGCAGCAACACGCATTGTAGTCGTAAGTACTGGGGTAGTTAGGTTGCCGCGGTACTCGGTACCATCTGGCGCTACAAGGACTAGCTTGGTCAAATTAGCGAAGCTATCGGCAGATGCCTTTACTAGTACTTCTTCCGTTCCCACCTCAAACTCAATGACTTCAGGCGCGCCTACCGGTGAATAAAAAACATCGAAGTTT
The DNA here is from genome assembly GCF_903772925.1 of Alteromonas macleodii. NCBI lineage: Bacteria > Pseudomonadati > Pseudomonadota > Gammaproteobacteria > Alteromonadales > Alteromonadaceae > Alteromonas > Alteromonas fortis. Next base: position 4,015,964 of record NZ_LR812090.1, on the reverse strand, counting down.
TCTACGCGGTCGCTGGTGGTCACTAAAGCGTTGGCTTTAAAGGTCTTAGAATCAAGGTTATTAACCGTCACCTTATGGTCCATATCTTCAAGCAGCGCAGCAGCAACGGCAGAACGGGCATTCACATAACCTGCACCTACTTCCCAGCGCTCGTAACCAGGCATATTAGTAGCAGTTTCTTGGAGCAAGCGCTTTATGGTTAAGTTATCAAGGTTCGGGTTGGCTTCTAACATTAACGCAATGATGCCTGAAACATGTGGCGTTGCCATAGAGGTACCAGAGATCATGGTGTAAAAAGGAATGTTTTGCGGCTCAATGGCATCAATATCTGCATCACCACCATTCGCTGCCGCATTTAAAACCGCACGAGTAGAGATAATATCTACACCTGGAGCGACAACGGTTACGTCGTTTGTATACGTCCACTCAGTGCCATCGGGCATAGTAAAGTCACCAGACTCGCCTTTAAGACCACGAGATGAAAAATCTGCAAGTTTGCCAAACTTATCGCCCGCACCCACAGAAATTCCCCAAGGAATTTGCGCGTATGGGTTGTGTGAGTCTTCACCAGGGCCGCTGTTACCCGCCGCGAAGACACTAATCATTCCCATTGTGTGCGCTTTATAGCTTGCCAACGATACAGGGCCAAGTGGTTCATACTTGCCGCTTGAGCCCCATGAATTACTGATGACTTTGATAGGGTTATCAAAGGTGTACTGCTTACTTATCGCATAATCAAAGCCGCCTATGGTATCAAGTAGCAATACCGCTGCCCCTGAACCATAACCAATAATATCAGCATCTGGCGCTGCACCGCGGTGCTTGCCGTCAGACATAGCGCCAGTACCTGCAATAGTGCCTGTTACGTGAGTACCGTGACCTGAGTTTAAGTCGGTATTTACTTGGTTAGATAGCGTTGGGCCCGTTATGCCAACAATAGACAACGCGCCTGGGTTCAATATCGCTTGCACATTATCAACAACGGTATCGCCAAAGAAGTGGTCTTGGTGAGAAGCATCAATACCAGAGTCAATGACTAAAACCGTTGACCCTTTACCAGTAAATTCAACATTGTTGCGCGATGCAAATGCTTCGCCCTGCATATCAGCAACACCCGTTATTTCACGCGCGTCTGCGTTGTATAAGCTCATCTCTCGGTTTGCAAATACTGAGCGTACCCCGTCAAATTGTGCAATAGCTTCAATTTGAGCCTTAGTGGCTACTACACCAATAATTGGAAGGTTTTTAAATTGAATGCCTTCTGTAATCCCCAAGTTTAATAGTTGGGTAATTTGCGATTCGGCAAGGGGCGACATCTGATCGTACGTAACAACCGCCATTAGTGATTCTGTAGGGGATAGAGACACTAGTTTATCGGCCATTTGCGAGCCAATGTAAGCGTCGGCTAGCGTGTGAGCCGAAGGACTTGCCAGCATTGCAGCAGCTAAGGTAGATAGGGCGAACTTCTTCATATTCTTCTCCAAATTCTAAAAGCTGCGGTTTGCTTTGGTATCGGGTTACGTCATCGCAGCAATGTACGCCTTAATAGTGACTTTTTGAAAAGGGCCAGAACATAGGGGTTTCACCCTAATTATGAGATTTTTTTAAATAGCAGAACGTTCAAAAATGCTACAAATGTTTAATAATAAAACGCGTATTAAACATCTATATTGTTGACGTATGTTGATGTGTTTTCAGCGTTTATTAGATTTTGTTTATGTAGCTAATGTTCGCCCTTCTCCCAAGAGGAGCTTGTCATGAAGTTCGACTCTATTAAATCTCGCCTAGTTTTAATGACCCTTGTTTGCGTTATTGGTATGGGGGTGTTAGTTGTTAGCCAGCATTACTTCACCCAACGACTTATAGGTTTACACCAGCAGCGTGATGTGTTGTTAAGAATGGGGCAAGATCTGCTGCAAATGCGACGACATGAAAAAGATTTTCTTCTTCGCCACGAGACAGTTTATTACGACAAGTTCCTTGAGCGGAGCTATGAATTTAAAGGGCGGCTAACAACGCTTGTTCCCTTATTTAATGAGTACAGATTGCCTGTGGCCGACGTGGAAAGCCTGTCATCTTCGATGGAAGCCTATAGCGGTACATTTCGACAGGTTGTATCGCTTCAAGAGCGCATCGGCTTAACGCAAAACGATGGTTTAAGAGCACGTATTACCGAGTTAGAAAATACCCTTGACGAAGGGCAACTTGCTCAGGACTCGCAAGCGAGTGAACTGTTAACTAATATTCAACTGGCAACGCGTAACTATCAGATAAACCAAGAAGGCGTGTATGCAAGGCAAATGATGACGTTGAGTGAGCGTTTAGTGGCCGAAAATGGCGGTACCGCTTTACTGAACGGCACTTTGGTTCAGTATAGAGAAGCGCTTTTACAGTTAGTTGATGCATTTACTACCTATGGCGTAACTCATAATGAAGGGCTTCGTGGAGAATTTAGACAAAGCGCTCACAATGTTGAAACTCAGCTAAGAGGTGTTGATGCCGCCTTGCAACCCATGATTGAGCAACAAGAAGCAAAAGTACGTATTTATAGCTTAAGTATTGCCGCGCTTACCTCTGTCGTGTTAATTCTGGTACTGATCAAGAGTTTTGCGACATTTCATCGAGCATTTGTTAACTTTCTTACTTTCTTTTATCGCTGCAAGCGTCAGTATCAAATGATTGATACCAGAAAGTTAGGATTTGCAGAGTTAAAGTCACTTGCAGAGCTGGCGAATGAAATGGTCGAGTCGAAAAGAGATATTGAGGCACGCCTCGCCAGCGTAGAAGCCGAGTTGGCCAATAAGAAAGCCTCATAGCTTTCATTTAAAAAAGCTATAAGTAGGTAGATTTTCTAAAGCGGCCGACTCACTATTGCATTAACAAGGTATAAGCCAAGGTAGAAGCAAAGATGAAGTTTAACCGCTTAGGAAATAGCGACCTACAGGTGTCAGACATCTGTTTAGGAACAATGACATGGGGTATTCAAAACACCCAGCAAGATGCAGATGAACAAATAGCTTACGCCCTTGATAAAGGCGTTAACTTTTTAGATACCGCGGAAATGTACCCCGTTCCCCCTAATGCGCAAACCTATGGCGATACAGAGCGAATTATAGGTAATTGGATCTCGCGAAATGAAGCGAAGCGCTCAGATATTATATTGATGACCAAAGTTGCTGGCAGCGGCTTGAAGTATATCCGCAATGCTGGGCCAATTACGTCTGATGCGGTTAGCAACGCGCTTACTGATTCGCTAGAGCGTTTAAATACTGACTATATTGATGTTTACCAGCTACATTGGCCGAACAGAGTCACGCCACATTTTGGAAAACATTGGCCTGATGGCGCGAATCCCACCAAAACGAATCGCGAAAAAGAAATAGAGGGTATGCGCGATATTCTCATGGGAATTAAGCGTGCATTAGACGAAGGTAAAATAAGACACTGGGGGCTGTCGGACGATACGCCTTGGGGCATTCACATTTTTCTCACCCTTTGCAAAGAGCTCGATATGCCTCTTCCTGTATCTATCCAAAATGAGTTCAGCTTACTGCACGCAAAAGACTGGCCCTATTTAATTGAGATGTGTGAACTAGAAAATATCGCTTACCTGCCTTGGTCACCATTAGCGACAGGCATACTAAGCGGCAAATACCAAAACGGCGCACGGCCAGAAGGTAGCCGGTGGACGCTAGCTCAGCGGATGGGGCTTTTCAGAGATAAAGCGCCTGCGCAGGCTGCTACAGCAGAATATGTGAAAATTGCAGAAAAAGCAGGAATAACACCCTCGCAATTAGCGCTAGCATGGTGTCAGCAAGTACCAGGTGTAACGTCTACTATTATTGGGGCAACAACAATGCCTCAGTTAAAGGAAAATATCGATGCGTTTGATATCACGCTCTCAAACGAGACGTTGGAGGAGGTTCACAAGGTCTTTAGACAATATCCGTTAGGCTTCTAAGCGCGACTTTTTCCAGCTTAAAATGGCGAGCTTTACTAGGGCTAGGTGATATTTGGTGTATATCAAATATCAACTAGCCCAGAGTATTTATCGTCATTTTTGTGTAATACGCACGTCATACTATAAATTTTTCAAGTATGAATCTGTGCGTATTATGTCAATGATTGACCCCCAAGCCGCTCAAACTCAAGCTGCTCAAAACAATGTGGTAGAACACACACACAATGGGCGCAAATGGCTTCTTTTAGTCTTGTTAGTGTATGTAATGTTGCTTGCCGTCAGTATGATTGGCAGCGGCTTTAAATTTGCTGCAGGCGATCACGCTAAGGCCCTTTTCAGCTTTGCCTCTAACCCTGTGATGGGGTTAATTATCGGTATGGTTTGTACTGCGCTCATTCAGTCTTCAAGCACAGTTACCTCAATTATAGTTGGGATGGTGGCGGGTGGCTTACCAATAACCATTGCTATACCCATGATGATGGGAGCAAATATTGGAACCAGCATAACTAACACCTTGGTTAGCCTAGGGCATGTTGCAAGAAAAGAGGAATTTCAACGAGCTTTCAATGCAGCAACAATCCATGACTTCTTTAACGTGTTATCAGTGTTGATATTCTTGCCGCTGGAGATGGCGTTCGGAATTTTAGAGTTTTTGAGCGGCCAGTTAGTTGCTCTGCTCCACACGGGTGAAGCGATGGGAGTAGGGGGCTTTAACCCAATAAAAGCGACGACCCAACCCATTACCGACCTTATAACTCAAGGCTTTTCATTTTTACCCTCCATTTATCCGGGTGTAGCCAAAATTATTCTTGGCATAGGCTTAATCATGCTTTCTATTACTTACATGGGCAAGATTATGAAATCGCTTATGGTAGGTAAGGCAAAAGCACTCCTACATACCAGTATTGGTAAGGGGCCGCTCTCCGGCATTGCCTCAGGTGCAGTAATGACTGTGCTAGTGCAGTCATCATCAACCACAACGTCACTTATGGTGCCGTTGGTGGGCAGTGGCATTTTAAAAGCTAAGGAAATTTACCCGTTTACTCTGGGCGCGAATATAGGAACCTGTATAACGGCGCTTATTGCAGCATTAGGCGTAGCTGGCGTAAACAGCGGTTTCGCATTACAAATTGCGCTGGTACACCTTATTTATAACGTTTTGGGCGTTACGCTAATTTACGGGTTACCCTTGTTGCGTAATATTCCACTTAATTTGTCTTACCAACTATCGGTTGTTGCTGCAGAACGAAAAATGTATGGCGCAGCTTATGTAGGCGGGTTATTTTTCATTATGCCCTTAGGCATAATTTTTACTACCATGTAAATGCTTAAGAAAACTAGAACGCTCTCTTAAGAACAAAAAAACGGCGCTGATGCGCCGTTTCTTAATTAGGTTTCAGTATGTAATTAAAACGCGTATTTAGCTGAAACCTGGAAGCGGTTCATGTCGCCTTCAAGGCCTGCTTCAATTTCGCGCTTTGCGAACGCATATTCAGCACCAACGGTTAGTGCCTTAGTTGGTGAGTACAAGTAATTCACACGTGTACTATAAGTGCTCTCAGTGGTATTTAAGCCTGTGAGTGACACATCATTGTCTGCTTCAAACGCTGAGAACATGATGCTACTGCGCGCTTTTTCGCTCCACTTATGACGGTATGCAATGCCGTAACCCGTTGAGTCGATGGCTTCAAGGTCGCCGCTTTCAGTAAGCACTGCGCCATTTACTGCGTTAAGTGCAGAGTATCTGCCTAAACCTTTACCTGTATTGAACGTGAAGCGAATGTCATCGCCATTCGATAAATTATATTTACCTGTCACCGACACACCAAAGCTGGTTTCGTCAGCGTCAATACCTGCGGCATTATCATAAGAAAGTTGTCTAACTAAGCCCGCTACTTTTACATAACCCCAATCTTGTTTTGTGGTGTAGGCTGCAACCAAATCTGGAACACTGCTGTCATCACTCGTGATCCTGCTACCACCACCAAACGGTGTAATTGTAGATTCTGGGTTTTCTAGTGCAATCTGAAACCCGCCATTGGTATATCTCACCATGACTTGACGGCCAAAGGTGATACCGTCAGTGGTACCAATAAAATCAAGTGATTCTGGTAACGAACCTACGTCCATAAAGGTAGTCCACGTTTGGCCTACCAACCAATTCTTATAAGTTAAGTACGCGTGGCGTACTCGCGGAGTATAAGAGTTACTGATACGCTCATCACCACCGCTAGTCACAACAAAATCCAGCTCGAATACGCCGTTAATAGTGTCACCCTCGGCGGTAGGTGTCGATGTGGCAAAACGGAAACGGGATGTTCTGATGTGTGCATCGAACTGTGGATCTTCGTCAACGCCACCAACGGGAGTTAGTGAAGGTATATAAAAGTCTCGACCTACGCTACCCGAGGCAATGGTGCCATCTGAATAGTCGCTTACCATAGCGTCAACTTTAATATAGCCCGTGAATTTCACACTAGTGTCGCCGATTGTTGCTGCTTGTGCTGTGCCGCCCGCTGCTGCCAGGCACAGCGCTACTGCGGTAGCGGTATTTTTTATTTTAGCTTTCATCGTGTCTGTTCCAAAAAAGTGGTTAAATAAATGTAAATTCAACGTTAACATCGCTGATTGTGTACTTATTATCTCAAATTTAAATAAGCCGATGGTCGCATAAGACTATAGTCTTACTACTTTTAGTCTAACTTTTTTACTAATACCTTAGTTTTATGCTGCTAAGACCAAAGTCTCATTTTGCTTTGTGGGTGAATAGCTAGAGTGTTTCACCATACAACAAGATTTTTACATTATTGATATTGGAGGCAATCTTTATGACCGCCAGCAAAACCTATCCTGTGCCTGAGAACATTCTTCAATCTACTCATTTAACTGCATCGCAGTATGACGAGATGTATAAGCAGTCAGTTGAGGAACCAGAGGCGTTCTGGGCTGAGCACGCGTCTATGCTTGAGTGGTACCAAAAGCCAACCAAAATTAAAAACACCATGTTTGGTGAAAATGATGTGTCTATTAAATGGTTCGAAGACGGTGAGTTAAACGCTAGCTACAACTGTATTGACCGTCACTTGGCAGACAATGCCACAAAAGTTGCCTTTCATTGGGAAGGCGACTCACCGGAAGACAGCCAAGATGTGACATACCAACAAGTGCATTATGAAGTATGTAAGTTAGCGAATGCACTTAAAGAGATGGGAGTCACAAAAGGTGATCGCGTCGCCATTTACATGCCTATGGTACCTGAAGCTGCCTACGCAATGCTTGCGTGCGCACGTATTGGTGCAGTTCACTCGGTAATTTTTGGTGGTTTCTCACCAAACGCTATTGCTGATCGTATTAACGACAGTAGTGCAAAGGTTGTTATTACTGCCGATGAAGGGCGCCGGGCAGGAAGAAGCATTCCGCTTAAAGCCAATGTCGATAAAGCGTTGGCCGATGATGCCTGCCCGTCTATTACACACGTTTTGGTACATAAACTAACGGGTGGCGACGTAGACTGGAACCAGAAGCACGATGTATGGTGGCATGAAGCTGTGGACGGTATGTCTGCCCAGTGTGAACCTGAAGTAATGAATGCGGAAGACCCGCTATTTATTCTCTATACATCAGGTTCTACGGGTACGCCAAAAGGTGTGGTTCATACCACAGGCGGTTATCTACTTTATTCCGCTATGACCTTTAAATACGCTTTCGATTACAAAGACGATGACGTTTACTGGTGTACTGCTGATGTAGGCTGGATCACAGGTCACAGCTATATGGTTTACGGCCCTATGGTTAATGCTGCATCACAAGTCTTCTTCGAAGGTGTACCGACTTATCCAGACGTAAAACGCATAGCTCAGGTAGTAGAAAAATATAAAGTAAACAGTCTATATACTGCGCCAACCGCTATCCGCGCGTTAATGGCGCACGGTGACGTGCCTGCTGAAGGTTGTGATTTATCGTCACTTCGTTTGCTTGGTACAGTGGGTGAGCCAATTAACCCAGAGGCGTGGGAATGGTATCACCGGGTTATTGGTGAAGGTCGTTGCCCTATTATCGATACATGGTGGCAGACTGAAACAGGCGGACACATGATTTTGCCTCTGCCTGGCGCGACAGAATTGAAACCTGGCTCGGCAACCCGTCCGTTCTTTGGCATACAGCCAGCGCTATTTGACGCTGACGGTAATGAACTTGAAGGTGCGGCAGAAGGTAATCTAGTGATTAAAGATAGCTGGCCTAGTCAGGCTAGAACGGTATACGGCGATCATCAGCGCTTTATCAATACCTATTTTAGTGCTTACAAAGGTGTGTACTTCACAGGTGATGGTGCACGTTGTGACGAAGATGGCTTTTATTGGATAACCGGCCGCGTAGACGACGTACTAAACGTGTCTGGTCACCGTTTAGGTACCGCTGAAATAGAAAGTGCGCTTGTTGCCCACTCAAAAGTGGCTGAAGCTGCGGTAGTCGGTTTCCCTCACGATATCAAAGGGCAGGGGATTTACGTTTACGTTACGCCTAATGAAGGTGTTGAAGCAGATGAAGCGCTGACTAAAGAGCTTAAAGCGTGGGTGCGCCAAGAGTTAAGCCCTATTGCTACTCCTGATATGATTCAGTGGTCGAACGGGCTACCTAAGACTCGTTCTGGTAAGATCATGCGCCGTATCCTGCGTAAAATTGCTGCCAATGAGCACGAGCAATTAGGTGATACATCTACATTGGCGGATCCATCGGTTGTTGATACACTGATAGAGGAACGTCTAAATAAGTAGAATTAAGGATATAGACAATGATAACCCTTCTAATCGCTGATGATCACCCGCTGTATCGCGATGCACTACGAGGCGCGTTGTCGTTGTCACTTCCAGCCCTTACTTTAAAAGAGGCGGGAGACCTAAACACCACAGTCGATATCCTTAATAATGAGGATATCGACTTATTGCTTCTTGATTTGCATATGCCTGGCAGCAATGATTTATTCGGCTTGTTGCATATCCGAAAACTTTTTCCTGAACTGCCCGTTGCCGTGGTTTCTGGTACGGAAGACACCACGCTTATTTCAAAAATCATCAGCGTAGGAGCACTCGGTTTTATTCCCAAAACTGCCAGTGCACAAGATATTGCAAACGCAGTAGAAGCTATTTTAGATGGTGACGTGTGGTTGCCTGAAAACTTAAGCGAAGATGTTGATGAGGTAAATGAAGCCTTTTCTGAACTTGCTGACAAAGTCGCGTCGCTTACGCCATCGCAATATAAGGTGCTTTGCTACATGCGAGATGGTTTATTGAATAAGCAAATTGGTTTTAATTTAGATATTGCTGAAGCCACCGTTAAGGCGCATGTTACCGCTATCTTTAAAAAGTTGGGCATCAACAACCGTACCCAAGCGGTACTTATTGCTTCGCAGCTTGAGCTGGAGCCACCGGTTCAGTAACATCGCGTTTAAGCACGGCTTCAGACATAGCAAATTCAGGTAAAAACTTTTCTAACGCCAAGCGGCTTTGCTCGCTCAATAGCGGGTTATTGATTTCAATAACCGTACGCCCATCAATTAAGGTCATCCCTTCTTTAAAGTTCTTATGTGCAAGTAGTAATTCTTGAAACTTCCCGGTTTCAAACAGCATCAGTAGGCCTTCAGCGATACGCCTTGCTAATGCCTGATTATCACTGCCAACAAAGAAAAAGATAGGGCTTGGGTATGAAATGATGAGGTTATCATCAATAGTTAAGCCTTTAGATAAGGTTTTATCGGCGAACTCTTCGTTAATTTCCATCACACTTCGTGGAAATATGTCAGCGAATCCTTCCGAAATAATGCGAAATGAAGCGCGATACGTGGTTTCTAAAACGGGGATATCATTAGCCCGAAAAATCTTTGTATCAGGCCAGTCATACCCCAAAACCGCGCGAAACTCTTGGAGATCTGCAAGGTTTTTTACCTTTTTTAGTCGCACATCCCCCTCTTTAACAAACAAGGCGCGCTTACCAAATAGTCCAGCCATGATGGGAATGCGAATAGGGAGGAACTGGCGCTCGCGCTCGGTTGACGTTACGCTCCACGTTACGTCTAGCATATTGTGCTCTAAGCTACGCAACTGGCGTTCTTGGGCCGTTTCTTGGTTGCTAACAATAAGTTCAAAGGTACCGTACTGCGACTGTGTAACGCGCAAAGCTTCCGTTAGCAGTGACTTAGCGTAAGAGTAAACGCTATCCCTCCCAGGGTGGACATTGGGTAATCGTAAAACGGTATGAGGCAAGTCTGCGCTTACCTCATCAGATGACTGCTGTTGCCCGTGAACAACAAAATGCGCAAGTAAACTCATTAATAAAATGATACGGCTTAATGATTTAGCTTTGATATCCATATTTTTAACTCATATACGTGGCGCGAGCCCTGCTACGTGCTTTGCTAAAGTATAGCCCCTTTTTTAGCTGCTAATCTTTTCCTGTAAGTAAAAAGTCGTGTTCGGGGTCTACAATAAACTGTCCACTCATCGCCTCTCTGCCAAGTAGCATTAAGTAAGTCATTTCAGAGCGGTCTGTAAGCGTTAACTGGATATCCCACTGGAATCCGTCCATAACGATAGGCGTAATGATAACATAGCGTTTCTCACGTGTAGCTGTTGAGCTTTTTACGCGTTTTTTACCTTCAACTCGTGCTTCCCTGCGTACCACACGCTCAACGTTATGAATATCAGGGTGGATATCAAACTTTATCCATAGTTCATCGTTGTGATCAAATTCTTCGATGTTGTCTACATGAAGTGACGATGTTGCCGCACCTGTATCAACACGCACGGTTAAGTCGGAGATAGCAAGTTTGGGCAAGTCGCACAGTTCTACCGCTCCTACAATTTTTTTGTTGTTCATCAGATTTCTACCAATTTATAAATCAGGGCTTTGCTCTGGTGGCAATAAATTGTCTTGTAATAGTTCTACATGTTCGGCAACAGTATCAGGCTCTGAAAAGTATGCAATGTGGTAAACGGCTTCGCCTTCTTGGGTAAGCGGAATATTTTGTTTACCAATAACAACGCCTTCAGCAGGGCTTTCAAGGCTGTCTAAATAATTGCCAAATGGATCTGAAATAGTGGCCAGTTTGTCGCCTTTTTCAACATGATCGCCTAGCTGTGCAAGATGATTGACAAACCCACTTTCAGGCGCGCGTACCCAGCCACTTTGTCTGGCAATGAAACGCTCAATGCTATGGCCTTTGCTACGGCTTTTGTTTAGCATGCCTAAGTGACGCATGGTATTGATAATACCTTTTACGCCTGCGCGAATAGAAAACTCGTCATAGCGTAGTGCTTGGCCTGCTTCATAAAGCAATATTTTTACGCCATTTTCACTGGCCGCCTCGCGCAATGAACCGTCTCGTAATTCCGCGTTTAATAATACCGGCACACCAAACGCCTTAGCCATTTCCAGTACTTCAGGATCGTCTAGATCTGCGCGTATTTGTGGCAAATTACTACGGTGGATAGCGCCTGTATGAAGGTCGATGCCCACGTCACATTTACTTACGACTTCCTTAAAAAACAGGTTCGCTAGTCGGCCGGCAAGCGAGCCCTTTTTACTACCCGGAAAACTGCGGTTCAAATCGCGTCTGTCGGGTAAATAACGAGACTGGTTTAATACGCCATACACATTAACCATGGGCACCGCTATCAAGGTGCCTCTTAAACGCTCAATAGCCTTCGAGCGAATCAGCCGACCCACTATTTCAATACCGTTTAACTCGTCACCGTGAATGGCTGCGCTTACGAACATAATTGGGCCTGGTCGCTTTCCACGCTTCACATAAACGGGAATACTCATGTTGGTAGCCGTGTATAACGGTGGCATCTCCAACTCAATCTTTTTTGTTTCGCCAGGAGCAATGCTTTCACCCCCAATTTTTAAAACATCATTTACCACTAACGTTTTCCTATATTTACGTTACTGCGTAGGTTGAAGGGGTTAGCCTTTACCGCGGGTTTTGGTTTTGTGCGGCTCTGCGCTCTTTTCAATGAACTCAATAATCATACTGGCAACATCTTTGTTGGTCGCTTTTTCGATACCTTCCAGGCCCGGTGAAGAGTTAACTTCCATCACCACAGGACCGTTGTTTGAGCGAAGAATGTCTACACCACAACAGTTTAGTCCCATGGTTTTTGCTGCATCTACCGCCGTTTTGCGCTCGGCAGGGCTTAATCGAACTAAACTTGCCTGACCACCGCGGTGAAGGTTAGAGCGAAACTCTCCCGGAGCAGCCTGACGCTTCATAGCGGCAACGACTTTTCCACCAACTACAAAGCAGCGTATATCGGAGCCGCCCGCCTCTTTGATAAATTCCTGTACTAAGATACTGGCATTAAGCCCCATAAACGCTTCAATAATCGACTCTGCGGCTTTTTGCGTATCAGCCAGAACCACACCTATACCTTGGGTACCTTCTAGCAGCTTAATAACCACTGGTGCGCCACCCACGGTTTTGATCACATCGTCAATTTTATCTGGATGATGAGCAAAGCCGGTTCTAGGCATGCCAATGCCTTTGCGCGAAAGCAGCTGTAGTGAGCGCAGTTTATCTCGCGAACGGCTAATCGCTACTGACTCATTAAGGCTATATGTCCCCATCATTTCAAATTGACGAACGACAGAGGTGCCGTAAAAGCTAACAGATGCACCGATACGCGGGATCACTGCATCATAGTAAGGCAGTTTTTTACCGTTATAGCGAACAGACGGTCGCGCGCTCGTGATATCCATGTAGCAGTGCATAGTGTCGATAACGTCGACCTCATGCCCGCGAGCCTGCCCAGCTTCCACCAAGCGTGAAGTAGAGTAAAGACGTGGATTTCTTGAAAGAATAGCGATGCGCATTATTAAAAAGCCTGTAGTTTGAGATTTATTTTGTCGTTGAATCGACGTTTCATTTACCACGTTAGCACGTGAGTATACCAATCTGTATAGATAATCGCCCACTCAATAGGTTAATTTCTATGCGGGCTGGTATTAAAATTAGACAAGTCATTTTTGCGCGCATACTAATTGAAGTGGTAGGGGGAGTCTTACGAATAATTCTTGTTGTGTCGATTGCTTTTAATGCATGAACTTGTTTGTTATTCACGTTAGCATTAGAGCGCGCTGGCTGTTTAAAAATGATATTAATAATTTTAAGTCAGCATGCTTAACGAAAAGAATTAAGGATTAAAGTTGATGAATGAGTGGTGGCATGGTTTTTTGGCGTGGTTAGTTCAGTACCAGTCAAACGTCGTGTTCAGTGGTTTAGTTCTGCTTATCTACTTGGCAATGTCGCGGAAGTTACTGCCAAAATTAGAAACTAATATCGAAAAATCAAAGCTTAAATCAACGAGTGCCTTGAAAGGGCTTTTTGCTGCGCGTGTGATTGTCGCTACAGTATCGCTTTCCCTGCTGCTTCTGGCATGGGGTATTGATTTCTCGGGCTTACTTGTACTTTCTACGTCAATCATAACTGTCACTGGGGTGGCCCTTTTCGCAAGCTGGTCACTTATTAGTAACATCACAGCGTACTTTATCTTGTTAACGAATGTGGCTTATAGGCGTGGTAATCATGTACGTATTCTTGATGGCGATAACTACATAGAGGGTGTTATTGCGGACGTTGGTCCATTTAGTACACGTTTACTTACTTCAGAGCGTGAAACCCTAATGTACCCAAATAACTTAATTCTAACTCGCCCTGTGCTGCTTAACCCAAAGGAGAAATGGGGCGCAATGGGCAAAGTCGTCGCTAAGTCCAGTGCAGATAAGCCGGTAGTTAAGACCGAAGAGGCTAAACCGCAGGACGAGTTATTATAGGCACGTCTTAATACGTTGTTTGAAGTTCATCTATAGAGAGCGAAAAACGTGGTGAAAATGTATCGTCGCTCCCCATGTACTACACGTTTTTTGCTTCTCTAATGTAACGGGTCATACTTTGAAGTAGCGCACGAAGCTTTGCTGGTTTTAACGGCTTCGCCAAAAAGTTAACACCTTGTGCCTTACATTGGGTAACTAAACTATCATCTGGCGTAGCCGTTATCAGGGCTGCCGGCACAACGATGTTCAACCGATGTCTTATTTCTTCAATCAGCGCGAGCCCATTTTTCTCATCATCAAAACTAAGTTGGTAATCCATCAGTAAGATTTGAGGCTGGATAACTTCACAAACCTTAAGCGCATCTTCCCAGTTATTCGCCAAGAAAACATTAACTCCCCATTTTTGCAATAGGGTTTGCATGGCATCTAAGTTTTCCCTTTGATCGTCAACACAAAGTACATCCATTCCTGTGAACGTGGTGCTGCGTGGCTTTGATGCTACATTAGAAACCAGTTTTGGCTCAGCTTTGGCAAGAGAAAACGCAAAGCAGCTTCCTTTGCCAACTTTCGAGTTAACTCTGATATCACTGTTCAACTGTAGGCTTAAGCGGCGCACCACGCCCAAACCCAAGCCTAACCCATGCTCTTTACTTTCGTTGGCGCGAAAGAAATCGCCGAATATACTGTCTTTTTTATCATTAGAAATACCAATACCTGTATCGATAACCTTGAAATAAACTACTTCTTTAACAGCTTTAACGGTAAAAAGAACCCGCCCTTTTTCGGTGTATTTCACTGCATTTGATAACAAGTTTTGAGTAATTCGGTATAAATAGGTTTTATCCCCTCGTACCCAGCAAGGGCGAATAATCGCTTTAAATCCTAGCCCTTTTTCACGGGCACGCATTGCCATTTCATCAACTAACGGAGAGAGTAGGGCACTTACATCAATTGATTCGATATCGGGTTTCATTTCCCCTTGATCTAATCTAGCAATATCAAGCAAGGTGCCGATGAGCGTTTCACTTGAACTAACGCTATGGCCAAGTTTCTGAATAATAGCTTGGGCCTGCTCAGATAGTTCCTGCTCTTCCAAAGCACTTACGTAGAGCTTAGCCGCATTAAGCGGCTGAAGTACGTCATGACTGGCAAGTGCTAAGAAACGGGTTTTACTGGCGTTGGCATCTTCTGCTGCTTTTCGTGCTCTTATTAGTTCTTTTTCGGCCTCTGAGCGTCGTTCTATTTCAAGGCGAAGCTCAGCGTTGATAGAGTGCACTTCTTCAGTACGCTTTTTAATACGAGCTTCAAGGTCAATATTCGATTCTTCAAGCGCTTGCTGAATTTCCACGTGCCCTGTGATGTCGTTGAAGCTTGTTACAAAGCCGCCGCCGGGCAGTGGGTTACCCACCATTTCAATGACCCGGCCATCTTTGCGTTGTCGAGTGAAGCGGTGTGGCATGCCAGAGCGCAAGTGCGCTAAGCGTTTTTCTACTTCAGCATCGACGTCGTGAGTTCCAAATTCGCCTTGAGAAGCATTGTAGCGGATGAGCTTTTCTATGGGCGTGCCCACAGCAAGTAAGTTGTCAGGGTAAGGGTACAGGTTAGCGTAACGCTTGTTCCAAGCAACCAAATTTAAATGCTTATCTACCACGCTAATGCCTTGATCCATGTTTTCAAGGGAGGTTAACAGCGCTGTCATATTAAATTGCATCGCCTGCGTGGTATCGTCGAAAAAGTTAATAACCTCAGTGAAGTCCATTTTCTTACCACGCAGCGCACTGTCCAGTAAAACCTTAGCGCTCGATGCACCAATTACACCGCCAAGGGCCCGTTCACAAAACGATAAGAACGATTCATCAGGTGTTTCGGTATGGCTTAGCTGGCAATTATTTAACTGTTGGTATTGGTCAAGAAGTTGGTCGCAGCGCCCTGTTCCCATAAAGGTTGAAAGCAAGGTGATGAGATCAGACACGGTAACGTTCGTCGCTTGGGCTTTAACTGTATTATTGCCAGATATAGCGGGTGAAACGAATGCTTCTGCTTGCATTCTGTCAATAAGGCGTTGGGGAGCGAAGTGAGAAAAGAGTACGTAAACAAAGGTGTTTGCAGCCAAGCTAATCATGGCCCCCTGGCTTATAAGTTCGTTTTGCTCCATTTGAGAGACTTGCTCACTTACAATAGGAAGCACTAACCAAAGCACCCAGATAACAAGCCCGACCATAAGCCCCGCATAAACGCCGTGGGCATGAGCGCGTTTCCAGTAAAGACCGCCGACAATGGCAGGCATCAGCTGGATAACCAGTGAAAACGCGATAAGGCCAATGGAGTGTAGAGAGCGACTGCTGGTCATTTGCTGGTGGTAGAGAAAAGCCATCAATAAAATAAAGGCAATAACAATCCGTCTAATTAGGCGGATTTTTTTGGATACGTCTTTTTTGTCGTCGGTGTTGCCTGTGAACGCTAAAATTCGTGGCAATATCACGTCGTTGGTAAGCATGGTACTAAGGGTTAGCGTAGCGACTATGATCATAGCAGTAGCCGCAGACAAACCACCGACAAAAACGATGACTTGAAGAAGCGCAGACTCCGAAAACATCGCAAGAGACAATACATATGAGTCAGGTTCAATGCCCTGACCTGCAAAAATAGCTTTACCTGCGATAGCAATAACGGGAATAACTGCAGAAATAATGGTTAGGTAGAGCGGGAATAGCCAACGCGCTGTGCGTATGTGCCCCAGGCTTAAGTTATCGATAATGGCAACGTGAAACTGACGAGGTAAGCAGACAATGGCTGCCGCAGCCATAATGGTTTGTGCAATGAAGCTAAATGAACCGAACTGAGCAAGTGCAATTTCGTTAGTAAAACTTTCGAAAAATGCACCAGACTGGGTGCGCTTCCACGCGCTATAACCCACGACAGCAACCAGCACTAAAGCAAGAAGCTTGATCGTGGACTCAAATGCTATGGCTAGCATAAGGCCACGCCTATACTCTGTTACATCAGTTTGGCGTGTACCAAAATAAATGGCGAAGGCAGCAATAAAGCCTGTAGCAGCAATGATAATTCCATTGCTGTTAGGTTGCTGAGTTAACAATTGAAAGGTGGCGCCTACCGCCTTAAGCTGAAGCGCAATGTAGGGAATAGTTGCAAGTAGGGCAATAAGAGTAACGACTAGGGCAACGGTTTGGCGTTTGCCATAGCGTGACGCAATGAAGTCTGAAATGGTCGTAATATGCTGCTTTTTACTTACCAACGTTAGTTTATAAATAAACTTGTATCCCAGTGCATAGACTAGGATAGGTCCGAGCATAATCGGAAGGTAAATCCACGTATCCCTGCTTGCTTGCCCCACCATGCCAAAGAAGGTCCATGCGGTACAGTAGATTGCCAGAGCTAATGAATAAATGGCAGGGTGAGAGGTCAATGCTCTTGCGGTAGGCGAGTTCTTTTCTCCCCAACTTGCTAATGAAAACAGCAAAAAAAGGTACAAGACTGCAAGCGTTACCCAACCAAAAACCATAATCTTCCTTTAACTTAGTTTTAACAACTGTGCTGATATTATAATCATTTCGACCATGGTCTACCTACGACCATGGTCTCATTTTGAATTTCACACCTCAGGTCTAGAGTAATAGCCGACCTCCTAAATGCTTGACTTTTGCTGCTTTGTTTCTGTTGTGAACAAAAGTTTCAAACGCAGCAATAACGTTAACAAAGCCGAGCGTTAGGGAATTGTAAAATCATAACAACTAGTTAACCTGACATGAGGGTGAAACAATGGCATTTAGAAACGAAGAGGACAAAAAAGCCTACTGGAGTGAAAACCTTGCGCTCCTAGCTAAGCTTTTAGTCGTTTGGTTCATCGTATCATTTGGTGCCGGCATACTGTTTGTCGATATCTTAAATGAAATTCAGTTCTTTGGCTTTAAATTAGGCTTCTGGTTTGCACAACAGGGCTCAATTTACGTATTTGTTGCATTGATCTTTGTCTATATGGCGAAGATGAACGCCATGGACAAACGCTACGGCGTAGATGAGGAGTAAATCATGGACGTTCAAACTTTAACATTCATTATCGTTGGCGCGTCGTTCGCGCTATATATTGCAATTGCAATTTGGGCACGCGCTGGGTCGACGAATGACTTCTATGTAGCGGGTGGTGGCGTGCCCCCTGTTATGAACGGTATGGCTACAGCGGCAGACTGGATGTCGGCTGCATCGTTTATATCAATGGCGGGTCTTATCTCATTTATGGGATACGACGGTGCGGTATACCTTATGGGCTGGACCGGCGGCTATGTTCTACTCGCACTTTGTTTAGCGCCTTATCTACGTAAGTTCGGTAAGTTTACGGTTCCTGACTTTATTGGTGATCGTTACTACTCACAAACAGCACGTACCGTTGCGGTATTTTGTGCCATCTTTGTTTGCTTCACATACGTCGCAGGTCAGATGCGTGGCGTAGGCGTGGTATTCAGCCGTTTCTTAGAAGTTGATATTGTGTCTGGCGTTGTTATTGGTATGGTTATCGTGTTCTTCTACACCGTACTTGGCGGCATGAAAGGCATTACCTACACTCAGGTTGCTCAATATTGCGTAATGATTTTTGCGTACATAGTACCTGCCGTATTTATCTCAATGATGGTTACCGGGCATATCCTTCCACAAACCGGTTTTGGTGCGACCTTGGCAGACGGTTCGGGGGTGCATATGCTGCAGAAACTCGATAATTTATCCGTCGAGCTCGGGTTCAATGAATACACCTCGGGGACAAAAAGTACTATCGATGTATTCTTTATCACCTTTGCACTAATGGTGGGTACTGCGGGCCTTCCACACGTAATTGTTCGCTTCTTTACTGTGCCTAAAGTTCACGATGCGCGTAAATCAGCAGGTTATGCATTAGCATTTATCGCCATTCTTTATACTACAGCACCGTCGTTAGCAGCATTCGCTCGTGTAAACATGATTGAGACCATCAATGGTCCAGAAATGACGGGCACCAGCTATGCAGAAGCGCCGTCGTGGATTAAAAATTGGGAACAGACTGGCCTTATCGCGTTTGAAGATAAAAATGGCGATGGCAAAATGTTCTACTCGGGGGATGAGCGCAACGAAATGAAAGTTGACCGCGACATCATGGTATTGGCTAACCCTGAAATTGCGAACTTACCAGCATGGGTGATTGCGCTTGTCGCGGCAGGTGGTGTGGCAGCAGCCCTTTCTACCTCAGCGGGCTTACTGTTAGTCATTTCCACCTCTGTATCCCACGACTTACTGAAGCGAAACTTTATGCCGAATATTACGGATAAAGCCGAGCTGATGTACGCCAGATTGGCGGCAGCGGTAGCTATTGTCATTGCAGGTTACTTTGGTATCAATCCGCCCGGATTTGTGGCGCAGGTGGTGGCCTTTGCCTTTGGCTTGGCGGCATCGAGTTTCTTCCCAGCCATTATTATGGGTATCTTTAGCAAGCGCATGAACGACAAAGGTGCTATTGCGGGAATGATTTCAGGCATTGTGTTTACTGCGGCTTATATTATCTACTTTAAATTTGTAAACCCAGCTGCTAATACGCCTGACAACTGGTGGTTTGGTATCTCTCCTGAAGGTATTGGTACTTTGGGTATGATGGTGAACTTCATTGTTGCTTTCTTAGTGTTTAAAGTAACAGATGAAGCGCCTGAAGAAATTCAAGAGCTGGTTGAGAGCATTCGTTATCCTAAGGGAGCGGGTGAAGCATCAGCGCACTAAGTTAGTATTGCCTAAAGATAGGCTTTAGCAAAATAAAACCAATCTACTGGCGAAAGTGAGTAGGTTGGTTTTTTCTTTTTGTGAACTGGACAATTTCTATGACTGCAATGGCTAAACAAGTTGAAGACTTTCTTAATGCTTCCGCGCCTTTTGACTCGCTGGACAAAGAGCAAAAGCAGCAGCTTATAAAACACACCGAGCTAATCTATTTGACCGCTGATAATGTGGATCAAGTTCTAAAAGATAAGGTCGCGCTGTTTCTTATTCAAAGCGGCCAGTTCTCAGTGAAAGACTCTGATGCACCCATTCAACATTTAAGTGAAGGTGACTATTTCGGTTACGCAAACCTAATAGAAAAGCGAAATTTTCCACTAAGCATAACGGTGGATAGCCCTGGGTTGGTTTATTGCTTTGATGCGCGAGCTGTAGAACCTTTACTGGAAATACCTACCATACGGCATTTTTTTGATGGCCTTAGCAATAACTCGCTGCAAAGCCATGCCATTGCAGATAGTAATTCAATGTGGCTTTACAAAGGGCTTCTAGAAGTTATCGAAAAAGCCCCTGTTTCTGTCGAGGCTCAAACTTCAATCACGGTGGCGGCCCAGTTAATGACATCGCAAAAAGTATCTTCTTTGCTAGTAACTGAACACGAGAAGCTAATTGGTATTATCACTGACCGCGATTTAAGGTCGAGAGTAGTGGCAGCCTCTTTAGACACTCACCTTCCGATTAGCCAAATAATGACAGCTAACCCGGCTCAAATTATGGGGAATAGGACCTTATTTGACGCGCTAGCGCTAATGACTGAAAAAAACATTCATCACTTGCCCGTTATTGATCACCAAACGCTAGTACCCCTTGGCATGGTAACCGCCAGCGATATCATTCGTCATCAGCGAGGAAACGTACTCTTCATTATTGGTGAATTGAGCAAGGCCGAGAACCTTTATGAGCTTACGCGCCTGTCGTGGCAACTGCCTCATTACTTTTCGGCCCATGCAAAAAAAGCGGGTGATTACGACATTGCTGGGAAAATATTGTCACAAGCAACTGACATCATGACCAGAAAGTTAATTGGCTTTTTCCAACAAGCTAACGGTAAAGCTCCCATGATGTTCGCGTGGTTGGTATATGGTTCACAAGCCCGAGAAGACCAAACTATGGGCTCAGATCAAGACAACGGGTTACTTCTTGCAAAAACACCTACCGAAGTGCAAGCCGAGTACTTTTCGAATATGGCAGAGTACGTATGTAACGGGTTGGCGAAGTGTGGCATTAAGCTTTGCGATGGCAATATAATGGCCAGTAATCCTAAACTAAGGTTATCCCTTGATGAGGCACTCGAAGAAGCTAAACAGTGGGTAAAAGCGCCCACTAAAGATGCCATTATGCACTTCAATATCTTTTTGGATGTGCGATGTGCTGCAGGTGATGTAGGTTTGTTTAAGCAGCTTCAAAAACAACGCGCTCCATTAATGCAACAAAATATGTTTTTAGCAGCCCTTACCAGACATAGTAACGAAATATCGGTGCCGCTTTCTATGTTCCAGAAGTTTGTTTATGAGAAGGGAAGAAAAGAAAAAGACGTTATTGATCTAAAGACCCGTGCTGTCGCTTTAATCAACAACATAGCAAGAATTTACGCGCTGGCTGATGGTGTGACTTTACCCAACACTCTCGCACGTCTTGAAGCGTTATCTGCTCGCTCCCAACTTTCAAAACGCGATGCAACGAATCTTAGCGATATTTGGCTATTCCTTAATCGTCTGCGCTGGCGTCATCAACTTGAAAATAAAGTTACCGACAATCGCGTGTCCATATCAAGCTTATCATCAATTGAAAAACATCAGCTCAAAGCCGCATTCAAAGCAATAGAACGAACAAATCAAGCTATGGTGATGAAGTTTTCAGGTGGCGTGAGTTAATCGATATGATTAATAGATGGATAAAGGCGTGCGTACAGACGTTTGTGGGTAACACTACGTTGAAACGGCACGTTCGTGAACACCACGTTTACAATACATTGTTTACCGCAGTTGATTTGGAGCTTACGTCGCTTAACCCTTCAACTACGCAAATTACTTCCGTGGGTTATGTGAGCGGCACGGGGGGCCGTATCGATTTGTCGACGAGCGGTTATCATGTCATCAATACCACCGCGAACTTAGGGCAAAGCCCTGTGATTCATGGGTTAACCCCTGACATCTTGCAAAAAGGCGAATATTTAGAAGTGGCGCTGCGTGCGCTCATACCGTTATTTCAACAACAAATACTTATTTTTCACAACGCTAGGCTAGACTTAATGGCGTTAAACAAAGCTTTTAAACAGTTTGCTGTACCAAAGTTAGAGGTGTTTTACATTGATACCCTTCAGCTTGCGCTATATCAGCTAAACAAGCAGCATCAAGTTTTGCCAAGCAATAGTGCCACGCTAAGCGTGTGCCGCCAACGCTTAAGCCTTCCAGCATTTAATGAACACAATGCGCTAGATGATGCGTTAGCTACATTTCAGCTTTTCCTTGCTCAGTTGACAGAATTAGGCGTAGCAAAAGAGGCTACGCTCGACTGTCTACTTCATACCGGGGCTGTTGGGCACATTCAGCTAGGCGGCAGCTAGAAACTTTTTATCGTTTGTGATGAGCGAGAGATCTTTGCTTTTTTAGTAGGCGTAAGTGAAGGTGATACTAACCGATTCCGGCCGGACGTTTTGGCTGCATACAAGTTTTTATCCGCTTCCAGCATGACATAATCAATCGTTTTATCATCGTTGGCGGTTTTTATCGCTAAGCCAGCGCTCAGTGTTATACGCCCGTACTCAGACGAACTATGAAGAATGTTGAGGTCGTAAACGGTTTGTAATAGGCGCTCGGCAACAGCTACCGCCCCCTCTACATCGGTGTTTGGTAAAATTACCAAGAACTCTTCACCACCAATTCTCACCAATTTGTCCATAGGACGAAGGAGTGCATCGTTTATCGTTTTACTAACCTTCCATAAGCAGCTATCACCATCCAAATGTCCATACATATCATTGAATAGCTTAAAGTGATCCACATCAAATATAACCAAAGACAGTGGGGTAGCGTTACGTTCGGCGTCTTTAACTAAACGGGGGAGGTAGTCGTCTAGATAGTGTCTGTTGTAGGCTCCAGTTAATTTATCGATATAAATTAGTGTTTCTAAAAAATCACTTCTAAGCTTGTGTTGGAGATGCGACTTTACGCGATTACGCAGCGTACAAGCATTTACAGGTTTTACCACAAAGTCTACACAACCAGAGTCCCAACAACGGGATTCTTCCTCGTCTGTTGACGAAGAGGTAACGAAGATAATAGGTATGTGTTCACAAGATGGCTTTTGTCGAAGCAGCGCTGTGGTTTCGTGCCCATCCATTTCTGGCATGGAAACGTCCATTAGGATTAGGTCTGGCTTGTTATGCTTGCAGTACTCAATGGCTGCCTTTCCTGAATGCACAGAAAAGCACTCTACTATTTCATCGAGTAGTGTTTCTAAAATAAGTCTACTGCTAGCTTGATCGTCGACAATCAATACACTGCAATCAGCTAAAGTCCGATCGCCGACTTGGTCAATGTACACTGGTACTCCTAAACACATATGTGAGTGTTCAATTAGTAAGAATACGCCTGAATTTCGAAAAAAACATTAATCAAAAGTGTAATATTCAAGCGTAGGATTCATCATCATGGTTATCTGCTTCTCTAGAAAAACCTTTAACAAATAAAGCATTTTCTAAAGCTTAGAGATTACTGTTTTGTGTGATTTTTGTACAGCTTAAGATGTCGCTAGTTAGAACAATAACTGAAATAACGCCAGCACATAAACGCCAAGCGTACATAGAACGCCTAGCATATAAAAATAGCTCCTTGGGCTAGGGTTCTTTTCTGTGGCAATAGCATAGTACAGAACCATATGAATAATACGACTTAGTGCGTAAGCCCAAACCAAAATGGCGAGTACGTCTGTTTGCGCGCCAAGAAATATGCAAAGTAGGGCGGGCAGCACAAATTGGTGAATATTTTCAAGCGAGTTATGAAAGGTTCTGTGGCTTCTAAACACAAAACTATCATGGCTTAGTTCCTCGCTGACTTTACCGGGTATGTAGCGAGTCTGTTTTCTATGCGCCACAGCGGCAACAATGTTTTGAACGAAAACCGTAAAGCTAATGACTAATAGTCCAGCAATGCTGTATGTGTAAACCGTAAACATATGAACTCCTTTTCTTGTCCAAAGATCAAGGCCAATTATTTAAAGCTCTAATGACATTGATATTTATTTGTTCAACTAACGCGTTTGTAGTACTGATACGATGAAAACTGCGTTTCGTATGATTTTGTTTACGAAGAAGTTAGTGGGAGAGATCGGAGACAATTTTGAGAAAAGCAAAGATCAACTCCAGGCGATCTTTACTTTTCTTAGAAACACATCTTATAAAGAGGCTTTTACATCCTCTGGAAGTAATACCGTATCAATAACGTGAATAACACCCTTGCTAGTCATCACATCAGCCTTAATAACCTGAGCACCGTTTATCATGACTTTATTCATAGTAGTAGACACCATAACTTTACTTCCCTCCACCGTAGTGGCATCAGAAAGCGCGGATACGTCTTTTGCGATAAAAGCCCAAATGTGCATGATGTAAATAAAATGTAAAAAATGGTTTAACTGCTATAATTTTAAACTATCGAGTAACTAAAATAGGTGCCTGATATGAATACTCGACTAGTTTTAATTTGGCTACTTTGTTGTTTTTTAAGTGCTTGCCAGTCTACCGACGAGCAAAATGTAGCATCGCCGCCTACCTTATTAAACGATAGCCTATTTCCGTCGTATCATTTGTTTCCCGTAGAGACCATCGACGAAATTTTTTACTTAGGTGAAGACGCTCAGTTTTTTGCTGAAAAAGCGGTGCATAACAAAAGCACTTTGCAGAAAAACGTTAAGGGTTTAGTGAAAGCTATTTTTGACCATTCAGATTACGGCATGCTTTATCGCAATAGTGCGAATACCACAGCAGACACTACGTTTAACAATCGCGCGGCAAACTGTTTATCCCTTTCAATTATGACCTATGCGCTTGCTGAACACGTGGATTTAGTCGCGACCTTCTATGAGGTAGATATTCCAGAATATTGGACACGAAGAGAAGGGTATAGCCTGCTAAATGGGCATATTAATATGCGAGTTTCAATGCCTGAAGTCAACCACGTAACATCAATTGGAGGTTCATGGGCGGACGTAGACTTTGACCCGCAAATGTTGCGCAACTACTTCCCCAGAAAGCCGGTATCGAAAAACAAAATAGTGTCTATGTACTACAACAACAAAGGAGCAGACGCGTTGGTTGCGAATAGTTACACAAGGGCTTACAGCTACTTTCGTGCCGCTGCTACATTAACTCCTGAGTTACAGCAAAGTTGGGTTAACCTTGGCGTTTTATACAGAATGGTTGACGCTTATGAGCAGGCTGAGATGACTTACAAGCATGCACTCTCACTGGATGATGAAAACCTCACAGCTTGGGAGAATTTATCCATTCTCTATACTCATCAAGATAGAGATGAAGAAGCAATGCAGATCACGCAAATGGTTGAAGCAAAGCGTAAAAATAACCCTTTTTATCATTACATATTGGGCGAGCAGGCGTTTGAGGCTGGCGACATTATTGCTGCTATAGAGCATTATAGAAAAGGACTAAAGCTTGATAATGCGCGCCACGAGATTTTATTCGGCATGGCAAAAGCGCATCACGAGTTAGGGGATGTTAGCGAAGCACAACGTTTTTTAGAGAGGGCCGTGAAGCATTCACCAAATCAACAGGAAAAACAGCGCTATTCTTCTAAATTAGCGACCTTGGCAAGCAACTAAAAAAAAGCCGCAGACTAGCTGCGGCAAAAGAATAACACTACAAAAGGAACTTAATTTATATAACGCCCAGCTCACGAAGGCGCTCTTGCAGGTATGACCCTGCAGTATGACGTTCTGAAAGAACAACATCTGGTCTAGGGTGTAAAAATAGTGGCAGTGAAATACGAGATTTCGTCATATCAGTGCCATCTGGGTTTACAACCCTATGCGTAGTTGATGGGAAATATCCGCCTGATGCTTCTTGAAGCATGTCGCCAATATTCACAATCAAGTTCCCAAAATCACAAGGAACGTCAATCCAACTACCGTCTTTAGCTTGTACTTGCAATCCAGGTTCGTTAGCTGCCGGTAAGATAGTAATTAAGTTAATATCTTCGTGAGCAGCAGCGCGAATTGCATCTACTTCTTCATCACCTTTTAGTGGTGGGTAGTGCAGTATACGTAGCAAGGTTTGATCAGAATCTTTGATCATGTTACCCAGCGGTTGACTGTACTTATCACTCACCTCTGAAGGAGAATGTTTTTCTATCCAACCCAGTAGCTCTTTCGCCAGTGTGTTTGCTTCCTCATAGTACTGAGAAATTTGTGGGTGTAGTGCTTCTGGACACTGTCCCCACGGATAGAAGTGGTAATACTCTTTAATATCTTTTTTCGTAAAGCCTTTGGCCACCTCAGATACACTCTGAGGGAAAAATCCGTCTTGTTTACCTTTGTTGTACAGGTAATCATTCTTCTCTTCACTGTCGAAGAAGCCCTGCCAATTGTCGTAAATACCTTGAACTAATGACTGCTGGATAGGGTGATTCTTTAAAACACCGAACCCTGTCTCGCGAAGTGACTTCACGAATTCTTCTTGTGCGTTTTCCGCTTGGTAATCAACAGCAACTAATTGCATAACTTTATCCCGTATATTTTGACTGCGGCATTATAAAGGTAGACGGGCTACAGAAAAAAGTCGCAGAAATTGACATAAATCAACCCCGCGAGGAATTTGCGCGTAATTTACAGAAACCTGACCAGTTAGTCTAGTAAAATCTTGACCAACTGGTCCAAATTAATGAAATTTAACCAAGAGAGAGGTAAAAGCCCGCTAGCGCGGCACTCATTAAGTTAGATAACGTTGCAGCAATAACAGCTTTTAGCCCCAGTCTCGCAATTTCTTTTCTGCGTGTTGGTGCCATAGCACCAATTCCACCCATCAAAATAGCGATAGAAGAGAAGTTTGCAAAACCACAAAGTGCAAAGGTGATAATGGCCTGAGATGCTTCAGATAGCTGTGATTGGTTTTCTAAGAAGTTGAGGTAAGCAACAAATTCGTTGACCACCATTTTCTGACCAATGAAGCTACCTGCAAGTTGTGCTTCCTCCCATGGTACGCCGATTGCCCATGCGAGAGGTTGAAGTACATAACCCAGGATCCCTTCAAACGTAACGTTTTCATAACCAAATAGCGCTGCCGTCCAGCCGATAAGGCCGTTGAACATGGCAATTAAAGCTATGAAAGCGAGTAGCATGGCACCTACGTTTAACGCAAGCTGCATGCCTGACGCTGCGCCACTGGCGGCAGCATCAAATACATTGGCGTAGCCGGTGTCTTCCGCGTCTACGTCATGTAAATCTTCATTAGGCTTACTGGTTTCAGGCAAAATGATTTTTGCCATTAATAAGCCACCTGGCGCAGCCATAAAGCTTGCTGCCAATAAGTATTTAAGGTCTACACCCATGCCCGCGTAGCCTGCCATGACAGAACCAGCAATTGACGCTAAACCGCCTACCATAATGGCAAACAGCTCAGAGCTTGTCATGTGAGGGATGAAAGGGCGAACAACAAGAGGGGCTTCGGTTTGGCCGACAAAGATGTTAGCGGCAGATGACATGGATTCAGGTCGACTGGTACCCAGCGCCTTTTGTAAGAAGCCACCGATAACTTTAATGATAACTCCCATCACTTTAAGGTGATAGAGCACTGCGATAAGGGCTGAGAAAAAGACAATAACGGGAAGTACGTTAAAAGCGAATATGAATGCTATTGACTTGTCGCCAATAGGGCCAAACAGGAAGTTTATGCCCTCTTGGCTGTAAGCAATAATATTAGCAACAAACTTGGTTGCACTTAACAATACCTCTTTACCTGGTTCAGAATACAGGACAAATGCGCCAACTGATGCTTGAATAGCAAATGCGCCACCAACGGTGCGCCAATTTATACTGCGTTTCGCCGATGATAACGCGAAGGCAATACCCAGAAGGACTGCAATGCCCAGTAAACTTACCATAGTAATGTTTCCTTAAAGAAGCGCTTGCTGAATGTGTGATTTGATCACATCTAATGCAATTTGGTTTTTGCCACCTTGCGTCACTACTACGTCGGCAGTGAAGCGGCTCGGTTCGATAAATTGATGATACATAGGTTTTACAGTTTCTTCGTACTGCTTTGCCACTGACTCAATGCTACGGCCACGTTCTTTCAGGTCTCGCATCATTCGGCGCATCAAACAAATATCAAGAGGAGTGTCGATAAAGATTTTTACGTCATATAGAGGTAATAAATCGGTACGCGCAAGCAACATGATACCTTCAAGGATGATAACTGGCGCTGGGTTAAGGCGTTCAGTTTCAGGTAAGCGCGTGTGCGTTTTATAACAGTAGTGTGGATAGTCAATAGGTTGGCCATCACGCAATGCTTGCAAGTGCGCTTTCAATAGCTCGTGTTCAAACGCATTTGGATGATCGTAGTTATTCTTCTCACGCTGTTCCATGGGAAGGTGATCTTGGGCGCGATAGTAGTGATCTTCGCGCAGCACTTGAACAGGGCGGCCTTGAGCACTGAAGCCGTTAAACAAATTTTTTGTAAAAAGAGACTTCCCAGAGCCAGAAGCTCCAGAAATGGCAATAATTAGTGGCGATTGCATAGTACTATAAAGCTGGTTTTGTTGGTGCAAAGATACGCGTTTAGGACTCGCGAATCAATGTTATATTCACAAGTTCTCACTTTTGGGCGCGGTCTTTGCTAGAACTTTATTGTATTTTCAAGGTATTGCGGGCTGTTTTATAAACTCGCATAAAATACAAAAAAGTTCTCCAAGTGGTCAGTTTTTAATTAGTTACCAATAATTTCGATATCCTCTTCTTTTATCGGTGGCAATGCATAAGAGTGTTGCTTTGAACGTGAACCTTCACCCTGAGCACGAGGTGGGTAATACTTCTCTTTTTCTTCATTGTAAGACAAGAATAGCTCATCAAGGGCGGCTCTTATTTCACTTAACGTTTTATCTAGGTTTGCGTTGAAATCAGGGCGCTTTCGCTTCGTATGGCCAAGTTCGATAAGCCGCCCAAAACTTTTGTTTGCCAATGCAAGCAATTCAGGAGGTACATCCTTGTGCGGGGGAAGTGGAGTATCTGAATACTCTATACAATATTTTACTAAAGCAGTATAGAAACATAATGGTTTGTTTTGAAGGGTAACCACTTTATCGTCTACGCCGTTAGAAATTGTTTTGTTTTGCAAATTTATAATAAGCTTTGGAGAAGGAGGTATTTCTTCCTCAAGCGCTTTTTGAGTCTTTTTCGTCTTATTCGAAATAAAGAATAGCGGTGAAATAACCAGTGATGCTAATAAACTGGTCCAGCTGAAAGTTAAAGCGCTAAACGGTGTTTTGCTGCGCAAGACAACGAGAATTTCTTGTTCTGCGTTAACGAAGCGTGAGAAAGTTTCGCTGGGATAGTGAACGAAACTTTCTGTACTTGTTTCTATCCCCTGAATCCCTTTAACAATAACTGGGTAATCATTTTGTTTGAGGTTGCCGTTTAATCTATTCATATAGCGTTGAATAGCAAATTGATTGACCGGCGTATTAAGCGTCTTATTTCCAACATCTAAAAAGGCACTGTCTAAACTAATTCGTCTCTGAACATTATCGACCGCTTGATGTATTGAAGATTGAAAAGAGAAATATTGTGCGACTATAGCAACACACTGTAGCGCCAAAATTAAGGCCAAGACGTTAACAGCAATCAGGGGATTAGACTTAAAATAAACCTTTTTATTACGCATTAGTTACACCCCTGTTCTAACGTAATAGTTTTGTAATAAGGCCTGGGGTGAGACATCGCTATGTCATGAATTACAGACTGCATTGCACAAAACAAGTCGGTGTTTTGCGTTTGCATTTTCAAAAACCACTGCATCCCGCTTACGCTTTCTAATATCGGCGTAGCGTAGTTGCGTGAAAATCTTTCCTTATCTTCTTCTGCCCAATACGAAGAAATAATATCAACATCACCAGCAAGTAGAGCGCGTCTCAGCTCTTGGTGAGAGCTGAAATAGACAATATCGACATTATTGTCACTCAGACCAAATTTTTGCATTACGGTCTTCGGAACAATATGCCCCGAGCGACTACTTGGATAATCTAATAGGCCGATGCGTTTTCCTAAAAGGTATTCTTTTGAAAGGGTTGGCTTTTCTCTTAAAGCAATAAAAAATGCCGAGTAATTAGGATGCGACGCTATTTTAGTTAAGCCATAAATCTGGTCCGCTCCAAATGCATCAACTACATTGCTTTTGACTAAAGCTAAATCAACAACGCCGTGGTTTATATAGCGAAAAGTGTCGTAATCGCCTTGTCCGATAATTATTTTGACCTCTCCATATTGGCGTTTGATTGTTTGGTTATTGCACAACTTTGCCTTCGCTAATTCAGCAATTTCACCATCAGTCACGTAAACAGAAAAAATATCAAAATTCTCCGCAAGTTCTGTCTTGCAGCTTAAATATTGACCAGTTTGGGGGGCTATATCAGCATAAAATGCCGAACTTTGGGAATAATTTATCAAGCCGCAGATAAATGCAGCAATAATAAAAAATATCCATTTTCCAGTAGTAACAATTCTGAAATTCGTCAAAAAAACGACCAAATGAATTAACGATTTATGTAGTAATTTCATCAGCTAAGGTTATTTATTGCAATAGGTAAATTTATTTTAATGAGTTATGTT
Source organism: Alteromonas macleodii (assembly GCF_903772925.1). Lineage (NCBI taxonomy): Bacteria > Pseudomonadati > Pseudomonadota > Gammaproteobacteria > Alteromonadales > Alteromonadaceae > Alteromonas > Alteromonas fortis. The sequence continues at coordinate 3,985,528 of NZ_LR812090.1, read as the reverse complement.
GTTGATATTAAATGTTTTATTATGGGTAAACCTGATTTTTAATAAACGCTGTTTATTAGTCGTATATCTGTCAAGAATAGCTTCAGCTAATCGGAATGAGTTATCGATAATAACAATAAGTAAATTAACTTGACCATATGGTCAAGAAATAAATTGCAAACTCAGTAGCCTCGGGCGATTAGCGCTAAATAAAAATGTAAAACTGTAATAAAACTGACACGAATGTTTACGACAATTTGTGACATCCGAGTTTAAACACGGCTTAATTGTGGTATTTTTGCTCTACACTAGACCGTGTAAAAAAGAATTTAAACAAAAAGGGAAACACACATGAGCTCATCAGCTAAATTCAGTCGCATTGCGGCTGCGGTTGCGCTGTCAATCGGTTTGTCGACCACTGCAATGGCGCAAGAAACGTCATCCGGTGTTCGAGGTACTATCGTGAACGAAAGCGGTGCTATCGTTGAGGGTGCGGTTATCACTGTCACAGATACTCGTACTGGCCAATCTCGTACCTACAACTCTGAGAGTAACGGTGCGTTCAGTGCACGTGGTCTACGCGTTGGTGGACCTTACACTATCAGCGTAACTGACAGTGAAGGTACACGTACGGTTAAAGATATCTTTCTGACCCTAGGTGAGACATCAAATATTGAAATTTCACTTCAACCAGCAGATGTAGAACGCATTGTTGTTAGCGGTTACGCATCTGGTGTTATGACTGAAGCAACAGGTCCAGGCGCTTCTTTTGGCTTTGAACAACTTCAGTCTCAGCCAAACGTTGATCGTGATATCAAAGATGTAATCGCTATTGACCCTCGTATATCTATCGACCCTACGAATTCTGGCGCAATTGGTTGTGCAGGTGTGAACAACAGATTTAACAGTCTGACTGTAGATGGCGTAAAGCAGAATGATAACTTTGGTTTAAATGCAAACGGATACCCGACTGAGCGTCTTCCTTTCCCATTTGATGCAATTGATCAAGTTGCAGTAGAACTAGCACCATTTGATGTTCTTTATGGCGGTTTCACTGGCTGTACTATCAATGCGGTTACGCGTTCTGGTACCAATGAAGTTCACGGTAGCGTATTCTTCGACTACACTAACGACTCTCTTCAGGGCGACGAAGTAGACAGCAACGAATTTGTTGTTCCAGCTTTTAACGAACGACGCTACGGCGGTACTGTAGGGTTCCCTATTATTAAAGACAAGTTGTTCTTCTTCGGTGCTTTTGAAAAACATGAGCCAGTAGACGTTATCGAGTTTGGACCTGAAGGAGCTCCAGTACTGAATGAAATTGAAGGCCTAACGTCTGAAATTTTAGACAGAGTATCAAGCATTGCTAGCGATGTTTATGGTTATCAAGTTGGTGACGTTCTAAGTGCTCTTGATCTTGAAGAAGAGAAAGTGCTTGCGAAAATTGACTGGGAAATCAGTAACGATCACCGAGCTCAAATTACCTATCAAAACACGAAAGGTTTCACACTTTCTACAACAGGTTTGGGTAACGATAGCTTTGCGTTCTCTGATCGTTATTACCAAAGAAGAAACGAGTTAACGACTTACGGTGTTCAGATTTTCTCTGATTGGAACTCTAAATTATCGACTCAGTTCCGTGTTAACCGTGCAGAAGTTGTAAATGGCCAGACTCCTGGCTCTTCACAGCCAGATTTTGGCGATATCACTATTTTCAACGCGGCACCGGGTGTTGACGTAAGTATTGGTGTTGATCAATTCCGTCAAGCGAATCAGTTAGATTACGATACAGACAATTATGTATTCATCGCAAACTATTTTGAAGGTGACCACGAATTTACAGCAGGCGTTGAGTACGAAAACGTGTCTGTTTTCAACTTATTCGTTCCAGGCAGTCAAGGTATTTTTGAATTTGATTCACTAGAAGATTTCGAAAATCAACAAGCTAGCCGTATAGCCTACAACATTCCTCCATCTTTGGATGTAAATGACGGTGCTGCTGAGTTTGATTTCCGTACGTTCACTGCTTACTTCCAGGACCGTTGGATGGTTAACGCTGATCTAACCTTAACGCTGGGGCTGCGTTATGATAAGTATACTTCTGATAGCGACCCTATTGAGAACAGCCGTTTTGAGCAACGCTATGGTTTCTCAAATGCGCAAGGTCCAGACTTCGACCTAATTCAACCTCGTCTAGGCTTCAACTATATCTATGATGATGAAACATTCATTTATGGTGGCGTAGGTCTGTTTTCTGGTGGTAACCCTAACGTATGGTTGTCTAATAACTATTCTAACAATGGTGTTTCTATCCGTGGTTCAGAGTTTGAAGGTGATTCTACCGATCCTCGAGTTCTAGCAGCACTTGATGGGACAAACACAGCAAACTTTGGTTTTGAATTACCAGCGCTTGCTACTGATCCTGAGTTCTTTGTTGGTGGTGATGGAGCAGTAAATGCGCTAGACCCTGACTTTGACGTGCCAGCACTGTGGAAATATAATATCGGTGTTCAACATGAGTTAGATGCTGGCTTGGTTTTGACCGCAGATATTATTTATACACGCGAAAAGAATCCTGCTATGAGCATTCCGCTCAACATTCGCAACGCCGGTACTGCACCTGACGGTCGTCCGGTTTATCAAGATTTTGATGCTCTGGACGCAGATTGTCAGGCAGATCCAACAAGCTCTAACTGTGGTCGTTCAGGTACAGATTACTTGTTAACAAACAATCCTGATGAAGGTAGCGGGTGGGTTTACACGTTCACTGCACAGAAAAATTTTGAAAACGGCTTTAACGCAACATTTGGTTACTCGCATCAAGATATTGAGCAAGGTAGCCCAATGAACAGCTCAACTGCTAGTTCAAACTACGGTAACCTCTCTGTAGCTGACTTACAGAGCCCTGGGGTTGCTACAAGTAACTATCAGATTGAACATCGTTTTACGCTTAACTTAAGCTATACGCATGAGTTCTTTGACGGTTATGCAACACGCTTCAACCTATTCGCAACTCGTCGTAGTGGTCAAGTGTTTAGCTATACATTTGACGGCGATCCAGGATTTGGTGATGAACGTTTCTTCGAAGATCGTAACCTTCTTTACGTACCTCTAGAAAACGATCCGCTAGTAAATTACGGGCCAAATTTTGACCAAGCTGCATTTGATAGATTCATTGCAGATGCTGGTTTAGAGGGCTCACGAGGTACTATTGTTGACCGAAATGCACAAGACTCAGATTGGGTTTCTCGTGTGGACTTCCGTGTTGCACAAGAAATCCCTGGTTTCATGGAAGGGCATGAAGGTGAAATCTTCTTCGCTATTCGTAACCTAGGTAACTTGCTGAACGATCAATGGGGCGTACTGCGTCAAGTTCCTTTTGAGTATAACGAGCCAGTTGTAGATGCTGAGTTTGCAGACGGTCAATATACTTTCACAAACTTTGATGGACCTAGTGGTCAGCGCATCGATACTGAAGCGTCTGCATGGTCTGCACGTGTGGGTATTAACTACCGCTTCTAATAGCGTTAGCTAATTACTCAGACTACAAGTTGTAGTGTTAGGTGCCACTTTCCTTAACAGGAAGTGGCACTTTTTTATGCCTGCGATTTATCTCACACACAAGCCGCTAATCGATCACTGTGATTGCTTATGATCTAAGTTCCCCCACCACACGAACTAACTGACGAGAAAACTTTTAAATGCTCGCAAGGAGGGCTTATGACAAAACGTATGCTAATGGTAATGACGTCTCACGAAATTATGGGTGATACGGGTAAGAAAACTGGCATGTGGTTAGAAGAGTTCGCAGCGCCATATTACGCATTTAAAGACCAAGGCTATACGATTACGCTGGCATCGCCAATGGGCGGGCAAGTACCTATTGACCCCAATAGCCTTGCAGATGATGCGATGACAGACGACGCAATACGGTATACAAAGGATGAGTTAGCGCGTAGTGCTATCGCCTCGACCATACCGCTTGAAGATGTGCGTGCAGATGAGTTCGACGCCGTATTTTACCCTGGTGGCCATGGCCCGTTATGGGATCTTTCTGATAACGCGCACTCAATTAAATTAATCGAAGACACGATAGCGGCGAATAAACCTGTTGGTGCAGTGTGCCACGCTCCAATCGTGCTTAAAGACGTTAAAACTCCAGATGGCAAATACTTAGTTGATGGCAAACAAGTAACGGGGTTCTCAAACAGCGAAGAAGCTGCAATGGAACTTACCGACGTTGTACCTTATCTGGTTGAAGATGAGCTAGTTAAAAAGGGCGGTAAATACGAAAGTGCGGATGATTTCGCCGTCAAAGTGTTTACTGATGGTTTGTTGGTAACGGGGCAGAATCCACCGTCATCACGCCCCGCAGCAGATGCAATAATTAAGCTTTTATCTTAGGATAATCTTAGCTTATAACGTATTGGGAAACCGCATCTTGTATGCGGTTTCTTGTTTTTTGTTTGTCAGCTTTTAGTTGCCTTAACTAAACATTTTCAAACAAATCTTCAACGCGTTGTCTTAATTCTTCAATTCTTGTCACGTCAGCAGGGGCAATGAAAATAGTGTCATCACCTGCAATAGTCCCTAATACGCCGTCTTTTTTACTCAATGAATCAAGTAGACGAGCGATAAGCTGTGCTGCACCTGGGCTAGTTCTAATGATAACCATGACATTGTTGTGCACAATATCTAATACCAACTGTTTGAGCGGGCTTTTGGCGGTAGGCATACCTAATTCAGGAGGCAAACAGTAAACCATGTCTCCTCGTGCGTTTCGGGTTCGTACTGCACCAAACTTACTTAGCATTCTAGAGATTTTGGATTGGCTGATATTGTCAAAACCTTGTGCTTTTAAAGCGTCAACAATCTCGCCCTGCGAACCATAGTTTTCTGCTTTTAGGATTTCTTTAAAAGCTTTGATGAGTTGCTCTTGTTTTGCGTTTGCCATTAGCGCTCTTTTCTTTTTTAAGTGTTATCGTAAGGAATTGTATTTAGTATGCGTATATTGTGCCGTACAGGTAGACTTTGCGCAATTTCTTTGCATAATCATTCATGATAATGAATATCGAATGAAAATCGCCATAAATAACGTTAATAAGACGATCCGGTGATTGAGTTTTCCCCCGCGTTGCATTAGTGTGACGTTCCGTTTAAATACGTGAAGTAATCCCATAGGAGAAATGGTATGAAAGTAGCCGTGTTAGGTGCTGCCGGTGGTATTGGTCAGGCGCTGTCTTTGTTGTTGAAAACACAATTGCCAGCAGGTTCAGATTTAGCGCTATATGACGTTGCGCCAGTTGTTCCTGGTGTTGCCGTTGATTTGAGCCACATCCCCACTGCGGTAAAAGTAACCGGTCACGGTAAAGATGACCTAGCTGATGCACTTACTGGAGCAGACGTAGTTCTTATTCCAGCGGGTATGCCTCGTAAGCCAGGTATGGATCGTTCTGATCTGTTCAACATCAACGCCGGCATTGTTAAAAACCTAATCGAAGGTGTAGCTGATAACTGCCCGAACGCGTGTGTTGGTATCATCACTAACCCAGTTAACACTACTGTTGCTATTGCAGCTGAAACGCTTAAAGCTAAAGGCGTTTACGACAAGAACAAGCTTTTCGGTGTAACGACACTAGACGTTATCCGTGCTGAAACTTTCGTTGCTGAACTTAAAGATGTAGACGTATCTTCTGTGCACGTACCGGTAATCGGTGGTCACTCTGGTACAACTATCCTTCCTCTTCTTTCACAAGTTGAAGGCGTAGAGTTTACAGACGAAGAAGTATCTAGCCTAACTACTCGTATCCAAAATGCGGGTACTGAAGTTGTTGAAGCGAAAGCTGGCGGCGGCTCTGCAACCCTTTCAATGGGTCAAGCAGCAGCTCGTTTCTGCCTGTCTCTAGTTGCAGCAATGCAAGGTGAGAACGTTGTTGAGTACACTTACGTACAAACTGACGACAGCGACGACGCAGCATTCTTCGCACACCCAGTACGCCTTGGCGCAAACGGTGTTGAAGAAATCTTGCCATACGGTGAGCTAAGCGCGTTTGAAGAAAAAGCGAAAAACGACATGCTTGAAGGCCTACGTGGCGACATCAAGCTTGGCGTTGACTTCGTAAACGGCTAATAGTGCCTTTGGCGGGTAAGCCTGAAAAGGCAACCAAAATATAGGCCCGCCGTGAATACGTCCATGTAGGCTTCGCCACCGCTTTCCTGCGGTGGAGAGCCTATATTTTAATAACCTTCACAGGCCTTATTGCAAGTTCTCATTTCTATAGATAACAATCACTCTTTTAAGACCTTACGTATTTCTGCCTCTTTTGTCGCGTCTATTTAGGCTTCGCCACGGCATTCTTGGCACAGGAGAGCCTACTTATCAAAGCCCCGCCAACTTCAAACTCCCCGATAGCCTAATCACTTAAGTTCTTTTGAAAAGAGCAATCTGTTACAACCTTATATATCTAGAATTTTTGTTGTCTGTTTATCTTCATTCAGCTGCAGTAGCGCTAACTCAGATTTATCTAAGTAAATCAGCATATTTACCCTAAAACCTAGCTATAAAACTATGCGTTCAGCCTTTAGGTGAAACGGCGTTTATCTTCTTTAAGTTACTACCTAGGCGAACAGAAAATGCATAATCAATTAATTACTTACGAACTATCGCAACATACAAATTATCGCTATTTTGCTCATTATTACATGACAAACGAAAAGGGTGGCGTTTCTCTCAAATGATCTTATATGGGCAAGTGCTCGTATTGTGAATTAATGCTTTGAATTATGGCAAAGCGTAAAACTTTGACTATGCTTGAAAAACGCTTTTTTGATGTCGAAGGTGATGTCGCAGCGTAACTCCATAGGTCAATCCTATAACTTAACTAACGTGTGAGTTGTATAACGCAAACGAACAGGCAAAGAGGATGTAATATGAGCAATGCAAAGTTAGGTGATGTGAATGATTCGGCAAAGAAATGCCCAGTCATGCATGGTGGTTTAACAGCCACCGGGACAACAGTAATGGACTGGTGGCCTGAAGCCTTAAACTTAGACATTCTTCATCAGCACGATACGAAGACAAACCCAATGGGAGAAGACTTCGATTACCGTGAAGAGGTTAAAAAGTTAGATTTCCAGTCACTTAAAAAAGATCTGACCGATTTAATGACAGATTCACAGCCTTGGTGGCCAGCAGATTGGGGGCACTATGGCGGCCTTATGATCCGTATGTCATGGCATGCGGCAGGCTCGTACCGAATTGCAGATGGCCGCGGTGGCGCTTCAACTGGGAATCAACGTTTTGCACCGCTTAACTCTTGGCCTGATAACGTTAACTTAGATAAAGCTCGCCGTTTGCTTTGGCCAATAAAGAAGAAGTACGGCAACAAATTAAGCTGGGCTGACTTGTTTGTTCTTGCTGGAACCATTGCTTATGAAAGTATGGGTCTTAAAACCTATGGTTTTGCCTTTGGCCGAGAAGATATTTGGCATCCAGAGAAAGACGTTTACTGGGGGGCTGAGAAAGAGTGGTTAGCGCCCAGTGATGAGCGCTATGAAGATGTTGATAGCCCTGAAACCATGGAAAACCCGTTGGCCGCGGTACAAATGGGCCTTATTTACGTAAACCCTGAAGGCGTTAATGGTAAGCCTGATCCACTTAAAACGGCAGCTCACGTACGTGAAACTTTTGCGCGTATGGCAATGAACGACGAAGAAACCGTTGCGTTAGCCGCGGGCGGTCACACGGTCGGTAAATGTCATGGTAACGGCAGTGCAGAAGCATTAGGACCCGATCCAGAGGCAGCAGGTATTGAAGAAGCAGGTCTTGGTTGGATGAATCACGAGAGCCGCAGCATTGGCCGCGATACCGTATCAAGTGGTATTGAGGGAGCGTGGACAACGAATCCTACCCAATGGGATAACGGCTATTTCCATCTGTTACTTAATTACGATTGGGAACTAAAAAAGTCTCCAGCGGGCGCTGAGCAGTGGGAACCAATTAACATTAAGGAAGAAGATAAGCCTGTTGATGTTGAAGATCCATCAAAACGCTATAACCCTATTATGACCGACGCCGATATGGCGATGAAGATGGACCCAGAATACAGAAAAATTTCTGAAAAATTCTATAACGATCACGAATACTTCAGCGAAGTGTTTGCTCGCGCATGGTTTAAACTTACTCACCGCGATCTAGGACCAAAAGTTCGTTACATAGGGCCTGATGTACCAGAAGAAACGTTAATTTGGCAAGACCCGGTTCCTGAGGGCAGTACGTCTTACGACGTTGATGCGTTGAAGAGTAAAATTGCAGAGTCAGGCCTATCTGTTGGCGATATGGTAGCAACAGCGTGGGATAGCGCTCGTACCTTTAGAGGGTCAGATTTACGTGGAGGCGCTAATGGTGCGCGAATTCGTTTAGCTCCTCAGAAAGATTGGGAGGGCAATGAGCCTGAGCGTCTTAATAAGGTGTTAGAGGTTCTTGCTCCACTTGCTGATGCGGCGGGCGCAAGCCTTGCAGATACCATCGTTTTAGCAGGTAATGTCGGCATAGAAAAGGGTATTGAAGCGGCAGGCTTTAACGTACCTGTTCCTTTCTCACCTGGACGCGGCGACGCCACTGACGACATGACCGATGCTGAATCGTTTGATCCGCTAGAGCCAATTGCAGACGGCTACCGAAACTACCTTCAAAAAGACTTTGCTGTTAAACCTGAAGAGCTGATGTTAGACAAAACCCAACTACTTGGTTTAACTGCAAAGGAAATGACGGTGCTCGTTGGCGGTATGCGTATGCTTGGCACTAACTACGGCGGAAGTAAACATGGTGTATTCACCGACAACGTGGGCAAGCTAAGCACGGATTTCTTCGTCAATCTTACCGACATGAAATATACGTGGAAGCCGACTGGGAAAAACAGCTACGCCATTGTCGATAGAGCATCAGGTGACGAAGTGTTTACCGCTACACGCTTTGACTTAGTGTTTGGTTCAAATTCAGTGTTGCGAGCATATGCTGAGCTATACGCGCAAGATGACAGCAAAGAAAAGTTTGTAAAGGATTTCGTTGCTGCGTGGACAAAAGTGATGAACGCAGACCGCTTCGACCTTACCTGCTAGTACGTGGTACTTATCTTTAGTGTAAGTAAAAACACGTAAGCAATAAAAAGCCCGCTTCATTTTGATGAAGCGGGCTTTTTTATATTATTGCTTAGCGAAGCGAGAGGTGACCAACATAATAAAGCTGTATGCGTCAATTCAACCACTTCGCTAACACAGTGCTTAACCTGTGTTACGCATACCAATAGCGATACCAGTTATCGTTACCATCATAGCACGCTCTAAACTGGTGTTTTGCGCATCGTCACCGGCTTTACGGATACGATCTAGAAGCTCAATTTGCAAGTAATGAAGCGGTTGAAGATACGCTGCACGGATCTCCATCGACTCTTTACCTTGCGGGTCGTTCTTCATAATGTCGTCATCGCCTGTAATAGCCAACAGCGACGAGATGCTTTCTTTAAGTTCGCTGCGCAGCGCCTCACCAAAGTGTTTAAGCTCTTTTGGTACTAAGCGCTCGTCATAAGCTTCGCTGATACGTGGGTCAGCTTTATGGAACACCATGTCGAGCATAGAAAGACGTGAACGGTAGAATGGCCATTCGCTGAACATCTCATTAACCACTTTTTCGTTCTCAGGAGTCTTCACGCTATCAATAGCGCGCATAACGCCTAACCAGCTTGGCAGTACCAAACGGGTTTGTGCCCAGGCAAATATCCATGGGATCGCACGTAGGCTCTCAATACCGCCTTGAGGCTTACGCTTTGCAGGTCGGCTACCTAGTGGTAACTTACCTAATTCCTGCTCTGGTGTAGCCACGCGGAAATAAGGTACAAACTCTTCATCGTGACGTACAGTTGCACGGTAGTTATCACGACCTTGCGCTGCCATTGCGGTAATAAGCTCACGCCACTCTTCTTTTGGTGCCGGAGGTGGGAACAACATGGCTTCAATAATGGCGCTGGCGTAAATACCTAGGCTGCGTTTAGCCAGTTTAGGCATACCGAACTTATAGCGAATGGTTTCGCCCTGTTCTGTTACACGGAAACCGCCTTCTAGTGAGCCAGGAGGCTGTGAGTAAATAGCAGCGTGTGCTGGCAATCCACCACGACCAATCGTACCGCCACGCCCGTGGAACAGGGTGAGGCTTACGTCGAATTCTTCTGCAATGGCAACCAATGCTTCTTGCGACTGATACTGTGCCCAGCCAGCAGCCAATGCACCTGCATCTTTCGCTGAATCAGAGTAACCGATCATAACGAACTGACGGCCCTTCACGTAACCGCGATACCAGTCGATAGACAGGAGTTTGCGCATTACATCTGGTGAGTTGTTCAAATCGTCAAGCGTTTCAAATAGTGGTGCTACCGGCATCGGCCAGTCTACACCGCTTTCTTGAAGAAGCAGCTGAACCGCCATGACATCTGATGGCTCACTTGCCATAGAGATAATGTAGATACCAAAGCCATGCTTGCTGTGTTTTGCAATGACCTTACAGGTCTCAAGTACTTCTTTTACATCGTCAGATGCATCCCATTGAGCAGGGAACAGAGGACGTTTCGAACCAAGCTCGCGCAATAAGAATGCTTGCTTGTCGGCTTCGCTCCACTGTGCGTAATCGCCTAAGCCTAAATAGCGAGTGAGTTCGCTAAATACGTCTGCGTGACGCTCAGAGTCTTGGCGCACATCAAGACGTAGAAGATGAATACCAAATACGCGAGCACGGCGAATGGTGTCTAGAAGTAGGCCATTAGCAACAACCTGCATACCGCAGTCTAATAGCGACTGATAGCAAAGCATTAACGGCTCGATAAGCTCATCGTCGCTTTCTATCCAGTTAGACGTGTCCGGGTTTTTACCCGCAAGATAGTCGGCAATGCCGTCACGAGTAGCAATAAACTTATTAACCAACGGGCGAAGTAGGGCGCGGTACGGTTCGTTTGCATCGCCTACTTGTTCACGTAGTTCTTCGTTGCAATCGTACATTGAAAGTTCTACTTGCAAACGATCAAGGTCGATAGCGAAAAGTTTAGCCGCGCGCTTTCTTGCCAGCAGCAATACTTGCTCAGTTACTTTCGAAGTAACAAATGGGTTACCGTCTCTGTCTCCACCCATCCAAGAGCTAAATTGTACTGGTGACGAGTCTAGCGGTAGCGATACGTCGTAGTCTTCGTTTAAACGACCATCAAGCTCGCGCATGAAGTCAGGTACCGCTTCCCACAATGAGTTTTCAATGACCGAGAAGCCCCAGCGCGCTTCATCAACAGGCGTCGGGCGCACTGAACGAATTTCTTCAGTGTGCCAAGCCTGTGCAATAAGGTCAGCGATGCGTGTTTCTATCTTTTTACGCTCAACATCACTTAACGATGCTTGATGCACAGCCTGAAGACAATCCGCTAGCTCTTTATGTTTATGAATAAGTGTACGGCGCGTAACCTCGGTAGGGTGCGCGGTTAATACAAGATCAATGTTTAGTTTTGCAACGGCGTCTTGTACTTTGTCAGCAGTCAGTTCTGCTTTATCTAGGTGTTTAAACAGAGCATCTATCGATGCATCAACATTCATCGCCGCGTTGTATTCTTGCTCGGCAATATTACCTAGGTTCAAGAATTGTGCGAAGGCACGACCAACAGTAAGCAAATCGCTGTCAGACATTGTTTTGAAAGTTTCTTTCAGTTCTTCGCTACAGGTAGCGTCTCCCTGATAAGAAGCTCGGCCGCCTTTTCGAATCTTTTCAATACGGTCTAACCACTCCTGACCTAATTGATTTTTGATTGTTTCACCAAGGGTTTTACCAAGGTATCGAACGGTATCTTTCAGTTCAGCATCGTAGTGTGTTTGCATGCTTTCCTCCTAAATATATGGGCCTAACCATACTGTGTCCTTTGCGACTTGTCTAACCACTTTCGGTTATAATTTACAACATTTTGATACTTTTGCACCCTAGTTAACATTGCTCAAAGCAAGATATTTTGTGGTGTGATACACTCTTGCACCGGAAAATGCAGAAACATTCTCGCAATATGCGTTTTGTTTGAAATTTGTACTGCATTTGTAATTTAATTTCAGGAGTTCTTGTGACTGATACATTCAATACAGTAGAAACCCAAGCAAGCTACGGCATTGGTTTTCAAATGGGTCAACAACTACAATCAAATCCGTTTGACGGACTAGCGATTGACGCTGTTGTAGCTGGCCTTAAAGACGCCTTCGCAGGTCAAGCACCTCAGGTTGATAACGACACTCTACGTGATGCGTTTGGCGAAATTCACAAGCGTATGCAAGCTGCTAAAGAAGAAGCAAGCAAAGCGGTTATTGAAGAAGGCACAAAGTACCTTGAAGAAAACGCAAAGCGTGACGAAGTAACCGTAACTGAATCTGGTCTTCAATACGAAGTTGTTACTGAAGGTGACGGCGAGACTCCAGATGCTTCTAGCACAGTACGTGTTCACTACCACGGTACGCTTATAAACGGTACTACGTTTGATAGCTCTTACGAGCGTGGTCAGCCAGCTGAATTCCCAGTAGGCGGCGTAATCAAAGGTTGGACTGAAGCACTTCAACTTATGAAAGCAGGTTCAAAGTATCGTCTATACGTACCACACGACCTAGCTTATGGTGAGCAAGGCGCTGGCGCAGCTATTGCACCTTACAGCACCCTAATCTTTGACGTAGAACTTCTTGACGTTCTAGGTTAATGATTTCTTCACGGGAGTGCCCAGTGGTACTCCTGTGAATACCTGTATTCTTCTTTGTTTAATCTTTGATTCCTTTCTATCTTCTAGTCTATTCCTCGTACTTTTCTAACGCTTAGTTTGTAAACGAGCGATGTACTCATACTTTGAGGTCGTTTGTGTTTCGCTTTTTCAAATCTAAATATGTGATGCTACTATGTTTTGTAGGTGAGAATGCATGTATGCGATATGCTGGAAAAAGAGTATTAAATGTCAGCAGAGTTCCATCTGCTCCGAGTTGTTATCAGTGGCTTCGGCATTACAATAGCCCCACGCTCAAATAAGGAAAATTATTATGGTTATCAAGCCTAAAGTGAGAGGCTTCATTTGTACAAACGCGCACCCGGTAGGCTGTGCTAAAGCGGTTGATGAACAAATTGCTTATGTGGAAGCAAAAGGTGACTTAGGCGAAGGCCCTAAAAATGTGCTGGTTATTGGTAGCTCAACAGGCTATGGCTTAGCGTCACGCATCACATCTGCCTTTGGTTATGGCGCAAAAACACTAGGTGTGTGCTTTGAAAAACCACCAACGGAACGCAAAACGGGTACTGCTGGTTGGTACAACACTGCAGCGTTCCACGAAAAAGCCAAGGCAAAAGGCTTGTATGCAGATACAATTAATGGCGATGCCTTTTCTGATGAGATTAAAAACGCAGCTATCGAAAAAATCAAAGCTGAAATGGGTAAGGTTGACTTGGTTATCTACAGTCTTGCATCTCCGCGCAGAACCGACCCGGAAACCGGTGTGACCTACAAGTCGACGCTTAAGCCAGTAGGCGAGGCATATACCACAAAAACTTACGATACAGATAAAGATAAAGTGCATGAAGTGGCGCTTGAGCCTGCTAATGACGATGAGATCCTCAACACTATTAAAGTGATGGGTGGCGAAGATTGGGAACGTTGGATGGACTTTCTACGCGATGCTGATGTGCTAGCAGAAGGTTGCAAAACCACTGCCTATACCTACATAGGTAAAGAGCTTACATGGCCTATTTACGGTCAAGCGACTATCGGCAAAGCAAAAGAAGACCTAGACCGCGCAGCTGCAGCCATTATCGGCAAAAACAGTGATTTGCTTGTACAAGCAAACGTGAGCTCACTAAAAGCGCTAGTGACTCAAGCAAGTTCTGCCATCCCCGTCATGCCCCTTTATATTTCACTTATCTACAAAGTGATGAAAGAAGAGGGCACTCACGAAGGCTGTATTGAACAAATTCATGGCTTATTCACACAGTGCCTATTTGGGAATACTCCTACGCTAGATGAAGCAAATCGCTATCGCATGGACGGCAAAGAAACCAACGATGCTACCCAAGCGAAAATTAAAGCGCTATGGGACCAAGTGACACAAGAGAACTTTCATGACTTAAGTGACTACAAAGGTTACCACCATGAGTTCCTAAAGCTGTTTGGTTTTGACATTGACAGCGTTGATTACGACAGTGAAGTTGACCCGTTGGTTAACTGGTAAAATCTAAACTTACCATTAATTAACTTAATGCTATTTGTGCAAAAGCCGTCTGATTTGACGGCTTTTTTGTGCATTATTACAAGCCGATATAGGGTGCTAGCGAAAAAAATGTAAATGAATAAGACCAAAGGTTTACATTAAATTGTAGAAAAATTTGCCTTTATCTTGAAATAGCGTGGCACAAACGTATGGGTTAATGCTAAAATCCCGAAATTAAGTAGGGGTCTTTTCTGCCTCTACCAAAACAGCAGTGGCGATTGCAGCTACACAACAACAATAATAAGTGTAAATTTCTGCTGGTGGTCTATATAGAAAGGGCGAACAAAGCGTCCGCTAAAGGAATTATGCGTTACGGCTTCATAACAGGCTGACCGTAGCAATTGCAGCAAGTTCCATCAATCAACAAAAAAGGTGTTTAACACCTGTTAATAGTGCGTTTTTGCATGCTGACAGGCAGGTTTTCTGCGGTCATGCAAAAGGGTATTTCTATTAGAGTAGTGCAATTACATATGATAAAAATCAAGAAAGGTCTCGACCTCCCAATTGAGGGAGCGCCAAAGCAGGAGATTGCTGATGCATCTGCTGCAACGCGCGTTGCCATTCTGGGAGAAGAATATGTGGGTATGCGCCCTACCATGCACGTCCAAGTTGGCGATGTAGTGAAGAAAGGTCAGGTTCTTTTTGAAGACAAAAAGAATCCTGGCGTTAAATTCACTGCTCCCGCTGCGGGTGAAGTGGTAGAGGTTAACCGTGGTGCAAAACGTGTTCTTCAGTCTGTAGTTATCAAAGTGAACGGCAGTGATGCCGTAACATTTGATAAAATTGCAGCTGACCAGATCGCGAGCGCAACACGTGAGCAGCTTCAGTCAATCCTTGTAGAGTCAGGCATGTGGACAGCGTTACGCACACGTCCATTCAGCAAATCGCCTCAGCTAGACTCTGTACCAAACTCAATTTTCGTTACAGCAATGGATACTAATCCACTTGCAGCAGATCCTGCTGTGATTATTGCTGAGCGCCAAGACGATTTTGTAAATGGTCTTAAAGCGCTAACGCAATTGAGTGGTGGCAAAACTTACGTTTGTAAAGCGGCAGGTGCTTCTGTTGCTACTGGCGATGCGGCAGTTGATGTTGAAGAGTTTGGCGGTCCTCACCCTGCGGGCCTACCGGGTACTCATATCCACTTCCTTGATTCAGCCGGCATGAACAAAACGGTTTGGCACATCAATTACCAAGACGTTATGGCGATTGGTGCATTGCTAACTACGGGTGAATTAGATAACCGCCGTGTTATCTCAATTGCAGGTCCTGCTGCAACAAACCCACGTCTAGTGCGCACTGTAATTGGCGCAGACGTGACCGAGCTAACTGCGAACGAGCAGGTAGACGGTGAAGTACGTGTTGTTTCTGGTTCTGTACTTAACGGTACCACTGCAATGGGCGTACACGGTTTCTTAGGTCGTTTCCACACCCAAGTTTCACTATTAAAAGAAGGTCACGAGAAGAAATTGTTTGGTTGGATCCTACCTGGTTCAAACCAACACTCAGTGACACGCGCTTACTTAGGTCATCTAAGTGGTAGCAAGAAATATGATATGACAACAACTACCAATGGTTCAGAACGCTCTATGGTTCCAATTGGTAATTACGAACGCGTTATGCCCCTAGATATCATTCCTACGCTTCTGCTTAGGGACCTGATTTCTGGTGATACTGACGGTGCTCAGACGTTGGGTTGCTTAGAGTTGGACGAAGAAGATTTGGCACTGTGTACTTATGTATGCCCAGGCAAATACAACTACGCTCCTATCTTACGCGACTGTTTGACCACGATAGAGAAAGAGGGTTAAGTCATGGGTTTAAAAGCGTATTTAGAAAAAATTGAGCCGGATTTCGAGCCGGGTGGTAAGCATGAAAAATGGTACGCGCTTTACGAAGCTGCAGCGACCATCTTTTATACGCCAGGTAAAGTAAACAAAGCTAACACGCACGTGCGTGACAGCATTGACCTTAAGCGCATCATGATCATGGTATGGATGGCAACATTCCCAGCTATGTTCTTTGGTATGTATAACATTGGTTTCCAAGCGCAAGAAGCTATTGCTGCTGGTGCGGGAACGCTGCCTGACACATGGCAGGCGGGTCTTTTCACTGCATTAGGTGGTGATCTGACAAATGCTGGCATTTTAGGTCTATTTTTCTACGGTGCATGTTTCTGGCTACCTATTTATGCAGTAACTTTTGCTGTTGGTGGTTTCTGGGAAGTACTTTTCGCTTCTGTGCGTAAGCACGAAGTTAACGAAGGCTTCTTCGTAACGTCAGTACTGTTTGCACTTACACTTCCAGCCACTATCCCTCTATGGCAAGTAGCACTAGGTATTACCTTCGGTGTTGTTATCGCTAAAGAAGTATTCGGTGGTACAGGTCGTAACTTCCTTAACCCAGCTCTGTCTGGTCGTGCATTCCTTTACTTTGCGTATCCTGCACAAATCTCAGGTGACCAAGTATGGGTAGCAGCAGACGGTTATTCGGGTGCAACGTCTCTTAGCCAAGCAGCGTGGGGTAACCTAGACTACGCTGATATGACTCAGTGGATGGATAGCTTTATCGGTACTATCGCGGGCTCTGCGGGTGAAGTATCTACTCTTGCTATTATTCTTGGTGGCTTGTTCATCATGTACATGCGTATAGCAAGCTGGCGCATTGTTGCTGGTGTAGCGATAGGTGTTGCCTTCTTCGCAACTTTGCTAAACCTAATTGGCAGCGATACTAACCCTATGTTTGCAATGCCTGCACATTGGCACTTTGTTGTTGGTGGTCTTGCTTTTGGTATGTTCTTTATGGCGACAGACCCAGTTTCTGCGTCGTTCACAAACCAAGGTAAGTGGGCTTACGGTATCTTCATTGGTTTCATGACGGTACTAATCCGCGTCCTTAACCCAGCCTTCCCTGAAGGTGTAATGCTAGCAATTCTATTTGCTAACTTGTGGGCGCCACTGTTCGACTATTTCGTCGCACAAAGCAACATCAAGCGGAGGGTAGCACGTGTCGGCTAAGAAAGAATCTTTAGGCAAAACTATCGGTGTAGTAGTTGCCGTATGTTTGGTTTGTTCAATTGTTGTTTCTGGCGCGGCTGTTGGCCTTCGCTCTTTACAGCAAACAAACGCGGCTCTTGATAAAAAGAGCAACATTCTTAATGCTGCAGGCCTTTACGAAATGGGCATGAGCAACAACGCTATCGAAAGCACGTACAGTGAGCGAGTAGAGCAGCGTTACGTAAATCTTGAAGAAGGCACATTTGTTGAGGCGCCTGCTCCAGATTACGATATGTATAAAGCTGCTAAGCAAACTGAGTACAGCACAAAGGTAACTAACAGCAATGTTGGTTTTCAACGTCGCCCTAACGTGGCGAGTGTTTACTTAGTTCGTGACGAAGCAGGTGATGTATCTCGTATTATCTTACCTGTACACGGTAGCGGTCTTTGGGATCTTATGTACGGATTCTTAGCGATAGATGCAGACGGCCAAACGGTTCGCGAGCTTATTTACTATCAGCAAAAAGAAACGCCAGGACTAGGTGGTGAAGTGCAAAACCCTGCTTGGCAGGACAAATGGGACGGCAAAGAGCTTTACGAGAATGGCGAAGTTGCTATTCGCGTAGTGAAAAATGCTAACCCTAGCAATCCTCACACTATCGATGCGCTTTCAGGTGCAACCCTAACTAGTAACGGTGTTGAAAACACCATTCGTTACTGGGTAGGCGAGCAAGGCTTCGGCCAGTTCCTGAAGAACCAAGCATGGCGTTCATAAGGGAAGTCTCATGGCAGATACTAAAGAAATGAAAAAGGCCCTCTTTGGGCCAATCCTGGACAACAACCCGATCGCCCTACAGGTATTGGGTATCTGTTCAGCACTGGCAATTACCACTAAGCTGGAAACAGCCTTGGTAATGTCGCTAGCGCTTACAAGCGTTGTAGCGTTCTCAAACTTGTTTATTTCACTTATTCGTAACCAGATTCCATCTAGCGTTCGAATTATTATCCAGATGACCATTATTGCGTCGTTGGTAATCGTTGTTGACCAAATCCTAAAAGCGTATTCGTATGAAATATCGAAGCAGCTGTCGGTATTCGTTGGTCTAATTATTACTAACTGTATCGTAATGGGTCGTGCTGAAGCTTACGCCATGAAGAGCCCACCTCTGATGAGCTTCCTTGATGGTATCGGTAACGGCTTGGGTTACTCTTTCATTCTAATTGTTATTGGTACAATTAAAGAGCTATTTGGTTTCGGTACTATTTTAGGTTTCGAAATCCTTCCACTGGTTCAAAACGGTGGCTGGTACCAAGGTAATGGTTTGTTAATTCTACCATTCAGCTCATTCTTCTTAATCGGCGGTATGATTTGGGTTATCCGTACTATCCGTCCTGAGCAAGTAGAGCCTAAGGAGTAAGTCATGGAACATTATTTGTCGTTATTTGTTCGCTCAATTTTCGTTGAGAACATGGCGTTATCACTTTTCTTAGGTATGTGTACCTTCCTTGCGGTATCTAAGAAAGTAAAAACTGCTATGGGTCTTGGTGTTGCTGTTATCGTGGTACTAGGTATCTCGGTTCCGGTTAACCAAATTATTTATGTAAACATTCTTGCTCCAGGCGCATTAGCATGGGCAGGTTTCCCTGAAGCTGACTTAAGCTTCCTTAACTTCCTAACCTTTATCGGTGTTATTGCGGCATTGGTACAGATCCTAGAGATGAGCTTAGATAAGTTCTTCCCTGCGCTTTATAACGCACTAGGTATCTTCCTTCCGCTTATTACCGTTAACTGTGCAATCTTCGGTGGTGTAGCGTTCGCAGTACAGCGTGAATATAACCTGAGCGAAAGTGTTGTTTACGGCGTAGGAAGTGGTATTGGCTGGGCAATAGCAATTGTGTTGCTTGCGGCAGTACGTGAAAAGCTTAAGTATGCTGATATGCCAGATGGTGTTCGTGGTCTAGGTTCTGTATTTATGATCGCGGGTCTAATGGCACTAGGCTTCCAGTCATTCACTGGTATTCAGCTGTAAGAAAGCTCGGGAGCATATAAATGAATAATGTAGAAATATATCTAGGCGTAGGCATGTTCATTGCCATCGTTCTAGCGCTGGTATTTATTATCATGTTTGCCAAGTCTAAATTGGTACCAAGCGGTGATGTTACTATCACTATCAACGGTGACCCAGACAAAGCAATCAAAACAGAGCCAGGTGGTAAGCTACTTGGTGCTCTAGCTGATGCGGGATACTTCGTATCTTCTGCGTGTGGTGGCGGTGGCTCATGTGGTCAGTGTCGTGTAGACGTACACTCAGGTGGTGGTGAAATTCTTCCAACTGAACTAGACCACATCACTAAAGGTGAAGCACGCGAAGGCTGCCGTCTTTCATGTCAGGTTGCTATTAAGCAAGACATGGAAATTGAGCTGGAAGAGTCGGTATTTGGTGTTAAGAAATGGGATTGTGAAGTTATCTCTAACGATAACAAAGCAACTTTCATCAAAGAACTTAAGCTTAAAATTCCTAACGGTGAAAGCGTACCTTTCCGTGCAGGTGGTTATATTCAGATTGAAGCGCCAGCTCACCACGTTAAGTACAAAGAGTTCGACATTCCTGAAGAATACCGCGGTGACTGGGAGCGTTTTGGCTTCTTCGACATCGAGTCTAAAGTAGACGAAGAAACGATTCGTGCGTACTCAATGGCGAACTACCCAGAAGAAGAAGGCATTATTATGTTGAACGTGCGTATCGCTACGCCGCCACCTAATAACCTAAGCCTACCTGCTGGTAAAATGTCATCGTACATTTGGAGCCTGAAAGAAGGTGACAAAGCGACTATCTCTGGTCCATTCGGTGAATTCTTCGCGAAAGAAACTGAAAACGAAATGGTATTCGTAGGTGGTGGTGCAGGTATGGCCCCAATGCGTTCTCACATCTTCGATCAGCTTCGTCGCCTTAAGTCTAAGCGTAAGATGAGCTTCTGGTACGGTGCACGTTCACTTCGTGAAATGTTCTATACAGAAGACTTCGACGAGCTAGCAGCAGAAAACGATAACTTTGAGTGGCATGTAGCACTTTCAGATCCTCAGCCTGAGGACAACTGGGAAGGTTACACTGGGTTTATCCACCAAGTACTTCTTGAGAACTATTTGAAAGATCACCCTGCACCAGAAGACTGTGAGTTCTACATGTGTGGACCACCTATGATGAACGCGGCCGTTATCAACATGCTTAAAGATTTAGGTGTTGAGGACGAAAACATCATGCTAGATGACTTCGGTGGCTAAGCGTTTAATTTAAGAGCTACTCGCTTAAAAGTTATTAAGCATATTAAAAGGGGCGTAAGCCCCTTTTTCGTTGAAGCAACATGCATAATGCACGTAATTTCGTTTCGTGCATATTAGCTAAGGACAACATCGTGATTCGATTTGCTATTCGAATTTTCCTCGCCTTTGTTGCGGTAGGTATTCTACTTCTCGCAAGCTGTAGCGACGAAAAAACGCCTGTAGTGCATCTTCAAGGGCAGACAATGGGTACAACCTACAATGTTAAATACCTTGTAGCGGAGACGCCGGTAGAAGGCTTAAAGGCTGAAATAGATGCTCGCCTTGTTGACGTTAATAAGATGATGTCTACTTACGACCCAACGTCAGAACTATCAAGGTTTAATCAATATCGTTACACCGATAATTTTGCTGTGTCGCCAGATACGTTAACCGTGGTAAACGAGGCTTTGCGCCTAGCTAACCTAAGTAGCGGTGTACTTGATGTGACCGTTGGTCCGCTGGTTAACCTATGGGGGTTTGGCCCCACAAAGCGCCCTGAGAAAGTGCCCAGTCAGGCAGACATCAACGATATCCGTGAATATGTGGGCTATAAGAAGCTGTCGACCACGCCAACGGGCTTAAAGAAAATCCATCCTATGCTGTACGTTGACCTATCGACCATTGCTAAAGGTTTTGGCGTTGACGAAGTGGCTGAAATCCTTGAAAAGCATGGTATTGAAAACTACCTTGTGGAAATAGGCGGTGAAATGCGCGTAAAAGGCGAGCGAGGCGACGGAAGTGAATGGCTTATTGCTATTGAAAAGCCGGTCACTACTGAACGTGCAGTTCAAAAAGTTGTCTCAATAGGTGAAAACGCAGTTGCTACATCGGGTGACTACCGCAACTATTACGAAGAAGATGGCGTTCGTTATTCGCATCTAATCGACCCGACTACCGGTAAACCGATTTCGCATAATTTGGTATCGGTAACCGTTGTTCACCCCTCATCTATGACGTCAGATGGTTTAGCTACGGCATTTAATGTGATGGGATGGGAACAAGCAATAGCGGTTGCTGAGCAAGAACAACTCGCTGTATTCCTCATTCGTCGCACAGATGACGGATTTGAAGAGTATGCGTCGCCAGAATTTGATAAACTGGTGACAGTTCATAATTAGGGGGTAGCTATGTCTACATTCATTCTTGCTTTTGGTTTCTTTCTAACAATGGTGCTAGCTATGGCCGTTGGCTACCTTTTTCAGAAAAAATCAATTTCTGGAAGCTGCGGTGGCTTAGGCGCACTAGGTATTGAAAAGGCCTGTGACTGTCCAGAACCTTGCGATCGTAAAAAGTCACGTATGGAAAAAGAAGAAGCCCGCCAGAAAAAATTAAACGAGTGGAA
Organism: Alteromonas macleodii; assembly: GCF_903772925.1. Taxonomy (NCBI): domain Bacteria; kingdom Pseudomonadati; phylum Pseudomonadota; class Gammaproteobacteria; order Alteromonadales; family Alteromonadaceae; genus Alteromonas; species Alteromonas fortis. The sequence continues at coordinate 3,963,582 of NZ_LR812090.1, read as the reverse complement.
GCAAAACCAAATTTTGTAATGCTTAGACTCTCGTTGGCTTAAGTTATAAAAGCGCTGTTTGATACTCGTCGACAGCGCTTTTTTGTATCTGTTAGATGGACATTCAACACTGAGTCTGAACAGCTAAATAAATGTAACTTGTCGGGGATGCTTCATGGGCGAAACAGTTAAAGGGAACGTTATCTTTACAAACAAGCCATGAACCGGCGTTTATATTTTGTAGCTTTGTTTCGCTCAACTTATATTTCGTTGCTCCACATTTGTATTTAGGTTAAATTTACGTCTCATAAAATACCAATACCAATACCAATAATAAAACATCAAGGAAGAGTTATGACACGCAGTGTACGCCTCGGGACCTTCAGTATAATCGCATTATCCCTAGCCGCATGTGGAGGCGGAGGTTCAGACTCTGATGTGTCGGATAACGGAGGCTCCACTCCGGTTTCGTCATCATCCATCATCTTAAACGCGAAAGACTACACCCCATCACGGCTCAACACTGCAGCCAAGGCAATTGCAAATGCACAATACCAAGGCGAGACAGATAATGCGGAAGTAGATATAGAGCTGGTCCAACAAGCCTTCAATTTATTATTTAATGATTCCGTCATGACAGTACCAGAACTGGCAGAACAGGATTTTTCTAATGACATAAACGGCGGAACGATTAAGAAAACGTATGCCTGTGCTCTAGGCGGTAGTGTCGCTTATGACGGCAAAGTATCCGATACCTTAACAGGTACCATCGCCATGAATTACCAAAACTGTTGGTTGCATAGCAATGGCGTTGCTATTTCTGGGTCGACGGCTATTGCCATTGAAAGTGTGTCAGATAGCGCTGCGAAATACAGTATGTATTTCGACAGTCTGACATGGAATATCGAAGGTATACCTTATACTTTGTCAGGCGTTGTCTCAATCGATGAAGGCTACAACGAAACTAACGGTAACTATCACTTCTACGTAGATACCAACCAACATGTCGCGTTCACTATTGGCGCAGAGCAATATAAATTGGTGGGGAATTACAACATATCTGATTCACCCGGTGAAAGCGTTAACCATGCTGAATTAGATTTCTATGTAGGCTCTAAAGGTAAATTAGCGATTGAAGCAGAGGGCCCAGAGTATTTATCGCCGTACATGTATATGGGTGAAGTAGTGGTAGCGGGTGATAAAACTGCAACCTTACTTTTTGAAGAAGGCATTATTCGTTATTTAGAAGATACTGATAACGACGGTAACTACGATGTAGGTACATTTATAGTTGATGCCTATGATTTAATTGGTGGTAACCTTGCAGACAGATCACTTGTCGCTATTGCTGACATGTCTATCCCACCCACTGTCTATGCACCTGAATTTTATACCTGGGACTCAGTAGACACGACGACACCCATTACTGTCAGCCCTGGCTATTATAATGATAGCGATACAGATTACGAAGATTTATCCTTTAGTTATCGCTGGTATCTCAACGGTGTTTTAGTAGAAGACGTTACTGGAGATACCTTTCCAGCCTACCGCGCTGTATTTAACGATGTAGTAGAAGTGTCTATGGTCGTCTCAGATAGCGCTAACACTGTAGAGTCAGGTCGCACTTCAATTACCTTGTCGGATGCACCAGCACAAGTAGCTTTTGAGAATTTACCAGAGTCAGTGTCTCCGGGAGAATATATCGAATTCAGAGCAATTGTGTCTGACCCTGATCTTGGCGACAATCAAGGTGCTCCTACCTTAGTGTCAGCGCCTGCAGGCGCTACCATTAACGAAGATGGATTGATTTCATGGCAAGCGCCGAGTAATCAGTTGTTTAAAACCCAACTTTATGAATTTGGTTTTTCAACTGGCGAAGAAGGTGCTGAAGTAGTCAAAACTGATGTCTCAGTGACCAATAATGACGTTCAAGAGTTAGCTCGCTCGGGTATTGAAGTGCCTAAGATGAACAATTCAATGGTAGTGGGTGATTTCGACCACGACGGCGACAATGAAGTTCTCTCTACTGATTCTGCAAATCGCGTGTTTTTACTGTCTTATCAAAACGGCAGCTACAACCAAACTTGGATGTACCCCTACAAAATCGAGCACGGTGAAACAGTAAAACAAGTTCTCAGTACCGATTTTGATAACGACGATTACCCCGATATTTTAGTGATATCTGAACACGGCGTATCTATCGTTACCGATATTGACGAAGCGGCCACAACGCTTTTTACTACCGACAATTTCATACATAGTGCTGTTCTAGGAGACATAGACAATGATGGTGACGATGAATTGGCCTACCTATATTCATCACGTGATTACGGCGATGCCAATAATATTGTGGTGGTAGATCTTAATTCGCCAGAATCACCTTTATTTACGTTTACCGCTGAAAATACCTATGAAATTGCTCTGGGTAATGTAGATTCCGACGCTCAGTTAGAACTGGTTACCAATTCTGGTTTGGTTTATGACCTTGATACTGGTGAAAACCAGTGGTTTTTGAACTCAGGATTTGGTAGTCATCACATTGCCGTTGCCGATATAAATGGCGACGGTATTGATGAAATTGTAGGCGCTGACAGTTGGTCTTACATCTATGTATACTCAGCACAAGACAAGTCTCAAATTACGAGTGTTGAGAATTTTAATACTTGCGACATTAGCGCAGGAAAACTGACTGACGATAGTAACCCTGTATTGCTTGTAGGGGACTGCCAATGGGGCAACGTCCACGCCATGAAGCTGTCTAATAATACGCTCACTTCAGTATTTAGCGTTGATATGGTTGATCACGGTTCAACCTCGCTGACCCTTGGCGATGCCGACAATGATGGCCTTAACGAACTGTTATGGGGCACTGGCACTACTTCTTCTGGTGAAGATTTACTCGTAACGGCAGATGTCACAGCCACTTCTGCAACAATAAAAACGACGGCAACCACACATCAACTAGACAGCTTTAACGCGGCTGGGTGGGCAGATTTGTATCCTGGTGACGAACGTGCTGTTTTCTTTGTGCCGAGTACGGGGAGCGGTTATGACGGCTCCAAGGTCTTACTAATGGAGAACTCAGGGAATTACATTACTAGTGAAGAGATTTCATCTAACTGGGATAACTCTAGTATTGCTGTAACTACCGATTACAACAATGACGGTGCTGGTGATTTATTCCTACCTAGTGCAGAAACCTATGATGGCGCCTTCGCCGCAATGCGATTAAATGATTTCTCTATCCAATACGAGATTACAGGCGATTATTCGAACAACGTTTCAGTTATCAAGGCATTCGACTTTAATAACGATGGTTTCGATGATGCAGTGTATGTTGATGGTCGCACATTGAAAGCGGTCGACGTGAACAATCAAGTTATGTTGGCCACTTACACCATGCCTCAATATTTCCGTGATTTTGATATTGTCGCGATGAATGGCAATGTGTATGTGGCGCTTTCTCAAGGCGACGACATAACGCAATTACTCAAGCCAACAACATCAGGTTTCTCTATTCAGGCAAGCGCCGATATTTCTTGCGCGCGCCTTGCCTTTATTAACGCTGATAGTGACGCTGCCGCTGAACTGGCCTGTTATAACAATCAGAACCAATCACTGGTTATATTTGATGTAGCTGACACTAGTTTGACTAAGACATCAGACGTTTCGGTGAGTAAGGTTATTGTAGACATGGTAGCTAATCCAGTAACCGCTACTGAACAAACACTTCTTGTGACAACGGCGCATGACGATGATTGGAGTTACTACAGTGCTTCTGAACTCAGCGAAATGACGGTTGAAGGCATCAGTATTTGGAAAAGTCCAGCGTTGATTGGGCCGGCCCGCAGCCACTCTCTACACGCGAGAAAATCTGCTGAGGGAAGCCTAGAAGTGATGATGGCAACATCTCGGGTAATGTACTGGTTAGGCCGAGCGAATTAAGTAAAACTGCTGGAACAATTCGGATACTTGTTTTGGCGTTTACATAATTGAGCGGCGACACATCAATGTTGGTGTGTCGCCGCTTTTTTGTTTAGTACTTTAATTCTGGCAACGTTCTGTAAAAAACACTCGTTTTAACTTAAACCGTTTACGAAAAAGAGCGGGGTCCAATCAATCTCGTTAATAATCCAAACGAGGTAGTGTAATTAAACGCTATTGATAATATACTGTCTTTTTGTACAGTTTCGTGTGAGCACGTTAAGAGCAAAGGCAGGTAATGCGAAAAATTATCCACGTCGACATGGATTGTTTTTACGCCGCAGTTGAAATGCGCGACAACCCAGCTTTGCGCAATATTCCCATCGCTATTGGTGGAAGTGCCGACCGCCGCGGTGTTATCTCTACCTGTAATTATCCCGCTCGAAAATTCGGTGTGCGCTCAGCTATGGCTACTGCGTATGCCCTAAAGCTGTGTCCGAATTTAACCCTGGTTAAGGGGCGTATGGATGTATACGCTGCCGAGTCGCAAAAAATACGTAAGATTTTTGCTGACTACACTGACCTTATTGAGCCCCTATCATTAGATGAAGCCTATTTGGACGTGACCAATAGTGAGTTTTGTGGGGGCAGTGCCACGTTAATTGCTGAAGAAATACGCGCTCGTATTGAAAGCGAGTTAGGTCTTACCGCTTCAGCAGGGGTCGCGCCTTGCAAATTCGTGGCAAAAGTAGCCAGCGATGAAAACAAGCCTGACGGTATCTGTGTGATCACGCCCGACAAACTTGATGAGTTTGTACGCGAAATGCCGCTAAAGAAAATTCCAGGCGTGGGCAAAGTTACCATGCAAAAGCTGCAGCGCATGGGGCTTAATACCTGCAATGACGTTCGTAAGTATCCTTTCGAACGCATCCAAAAAGAGTTGGGTAAATTTGGTAGTGTGCTTTGGGAACGGGCTCATGGCATCGATGAGCGAGAGTTGTCAGTATCGCGAGAGCGCAAGTCTATAGGGGTAGAGCGCACGCTAAGCGAAGATATACACACTATCGATCAATGTATCGACTTTCTGCCCCATTTGTTTGAAAAGCTTCAGGAGCGCATGGAAAACCATAAGAAGCGGACGGGCAAGCCTGTGCGTATTCGTACACAAGGCGTAAAGCTTAAGTTTAATGACTTTCAGCTAACTACGGTTGAACATCGTTGCGCCACGCTAGATGAAGCTTATTTTCGTACATTAATGCAGGAAGCTTTTGAGCGAGCAACAGGGCGTGGCATTCGTCTTGTTGGCGTGCATATAGGCCTCGCTGCCGACCAATCAACACAACAGCTGGTTTTGCCTTTTGAAGGCTACTAATCGCCAGTACTTTTTATAATGTAAATCGTGCACTGTAAGCGCCCTATGTATTCTAGAGTGTATTGGTTAGGCAAGTTTCAGATTTTAGTGTTCTAACATGTTTTTTTAGAGTACAAAGGTTACAGCGAGAAACAGGGACGGAAAATGCAGATTAGAAAAATTTCTTTTTTGGGGCGATATTGCCTTTACTATTTTAGCAAGTGCTGTAGTGATCGCTTGCTTCTTCAACCCTCAATTATTTGTAGAAAATAAGGCTTTGAGAATAATTGTGTTGGTCGGTGGTGGGCTACTGCCTTTGAAGTATGCTCTGAAATCAGCTAGGCATTCTAAAGAGCTGAAGTAAGTCGCCAACATTCGCAGTCTACATTACACGGTCAACACGAAGTATACTGGGTATATGAAGACTAACAGTAATGAACTTTGAGGCATCATGATAGATACAAACCTTAAAACCCCCGGTCGTTACAAGCATTACAAAGGCAATTTATACGATGTATACGAAGTGGCGACCCATTCAGAAGACGAAAGCAAATTAGTGGTTTATCGGCCGTGCTATGGTGAAAAAGCGTTATGGGTTCGCCCTCTGGATATGTTTTTAGAGTCAGTTGAAAAAGATGGAGAAACCCTTCCTCGTTTCGCTTATGTGGGTGATATCCCTAATGACGAAAAAATGATCTAATTGTGAAATTAGGTCATAGTGTAAAAGGTCTTATTTAAACAGGCTTCTTACAAGGAAATAATAATGAAAACTGCACCTCGTTCTAGCGCCCATATTATGGCTGCGTTCTTAGCTGCAAGCCCTTTAATTTATTCAGCGATTCACCCGGCAAATGCACAAGACAGGTTCGCCGATGTCGAAGTTAAAGCCACAGCGATAAAAGGCTCTGTGCACATGCTTACAGGTGCAGGTGGAAATATTGGTGTATCAGCTGGGGAAGACGGTGTTCTTATCATCGACGACCAATTTGCGCCACTGGCTGAAAAAATAGCGGCACAGCTTGGTGAGCTAGGCAGTGATAAGCCTAAATATGTGATAAACACGCATTATCACGGCGATCACACAGGCTCTAATGCATTTTTCCACACTCACAAAGGTGCCACCATTCTCGCCCATGAAAATGTGCGCGTTCGGCTAGCCAATGATGAGAAGATAAAACCGGAAGCCCTGCCAACCATTACCTATGAAGATGGGATTAAAATTTACTTCAATGGTGAAACCCTACATGTAATGCACTTAGCAGTAGGCCACACCGACGGCGATAGCGTAGTGTGGTTTGAGCAACCAAACGTCATGCACACGGGCGACTTATTCTTCAATGGCCGTTTTCCCTACATTGACCAAGGTGCAGGTGGCAATGTGGAAGGCTACATGGAATCGGTAGAGCAGTTGCTGGCAAAAATAAATGACCAGACCATTATTATTCCCGGTCACGGCGATATTAGTAACAAGCAAGAATACACCGCGTTTTTAGCCATGATCAGCGAAACTTTCGACTACGTTAAGGCACTTAAGCAAGACGGAAAAACCCTTGATGAAGTTAAAGCGATGGGCTTAGATGAAAAATGGGCTGACTGGGGTTGGAACTTTATTACTGAAGAGAAGTGGATAGCTACGCTTTACACCGATGCTTAGGCCACAAATAATGGGGTCAGTGTAAAACGCTACACTATTCTAATTACTAAACGTTTGAATATAGAGCTGTTCTACTTTGTCTCGCGCCCACTGGGTCTTTCTAAGAAACTTAAGAGACGATTTAATCGAAGGGTCGTTGTTAAAGCAGTTCACTCTTATGCGGTAATACAACCCGTCCCAGCCGTAGCGCTCGTGAAGCTGTGTCACAATTTTTTCAAGCGTTAAGCCGTGTAGGGGATTGTTCGGTTGTTGGTCCATAATGTTCCGCTAATTTGCATGTACTCTATGTTTTAGTTTATCACAAACAATGGGGTCAGAGTCATTACTCTGACCCCATTCGTCTTTAAGGCTTTAGCCCATCTAAAATAATGTGCTGAATGTTACTAAGCGTGCTATCGAAGAAGTCGGGATCGCTCAAATCTTTGCCGGTGACCGCTTTAATCTGAACGCTGAAATCGGCGTAGTGCTGCGTAATGGCCCAAATGCTAAAAATTAGGTGTATGGGGTCGACAGATTTAAGCTTTCCCGCCTCAATCCACTCATTAATGACGGCGCTTTTTACGTCTAGCAATGTTTTAAGCGGCGTTTCTAATTCCTTTATTAAAAGCGGTGCACCTTGTACCACTTCCATACAAAAAAGCTTAGATTCAGCGGGGTTGTCTCTCGACATTTCAAGTTTTACTTTAATGTAGTCGCTTAGGGTTTCTATGGGCGCTTGTTCTGCTGAAAAGCTTTGCAGTGGCGTTAGCCACACATCTAATAGGTGAGTGATAACTGACAAATAAAGGCCGTCTTTACTTTTAAAGTAATAAAGTAAGTTACTTTTTGAGACATTCGCTAATTCCGATACTTGTTCTACCGTTGTGCCACTTACGCCGTTTTTTGAAAACAGAGAAAGGGCAGCATCCATAATGCGGGTGCGCTTTTCTAACAGCGCCTTTTCTCTTCGTTTCTGGGTAGTAGGGCTAAAAGCTCTTGCTGTTTTTGTACTTAGTTGGTCTTCAGATTTACTCACTACACAATTCTTCTTAACCGGATTTCTGCAATTGGCGCATAGTTTACGCGCAGTTTTCTAACCTATAAACCCATTTGCACAAATATGCACCAATTAAGTTCAGTTGCACTGGACTGGATGTTCCAAATTGAACCAGGGGGTCTAATTCCAAGTTATGTATTATTTAAGTTATTGAAAATTAATAAATAAATAAATTGGCCTGCTTTATGCTGTTTACTATGTATACCGCCACTTCAATGTTTTGAATTCGGCAACCTTAAAAAAAGCGGGGTAAACCGCTTAAACCGCTTAAAACGCAGACAAGCAGAGGGAACAACATGGATATAGGTGTATTTATTCCGATTGGTAACAACGGCTGGTTAATTTCTAAAAATTCGCCTCAGTTCAAACCATCGTTCGATCTCAACAAAGAGATTGTAATGAAGGCAGAAAAGTACGATATGGACTTCGCACTTTCTATGATCAAGTTGCGTGGTTTTGGCGGTGAAACAGAATTTTGGGACTACAACTTAGAGTCGTTTACGTTGATGGCTGGTCTTGCGGCCGTTACCTCAAAAATACAGCTGTATGCTACGGCTGCCACGTTAGTCTTACCGCCTGCGATCATGGCGCGCATGGCGACTACTATCGATTCTATTTCTAACGGTCGTTTTGGGGTCAACCTGGTGACTGGCTGGCAACGCCCTGAATATTCTCAAATGGGCATGTGGCCGGGCGATGAGTTTTTCGGTAACCGCTACGAATATTTAGATGAATACATCAAAGTTGTGAAAGAGCTGTGGGAAACAGGGAAAAGTGATTTTAAAGGCGAGCATTTCCAAATGGATGACTGCCGCATGCTACCTAAACCACAGCGTAAAATACCGCTTATTTGTGCTGGCCAAAGTGCCGCGGGCATGGATTTCTCGGCCCGTCACGCCGACTACAACTTCTGTTTTGGTAAAGGTGTGAATACACCTACCGCATTTGCGCCTACCGCTGCGCGCTTGACCGAAGCCGCTGAAAAGCACGGTCGTAGCGTAGGCTCCGCGGTGCTTATCATGGTCATTGCTGATGAAACCGACGAAGCAGCTATGGCTAAATGGGAAAGCTATAAAGAGGGTAAAGATCAGTCAGCGTTAGATTGGATGGCAACGCAGGGCGCGGCTGACAAAAAGTCAGGCAAAGACACCAACATTCGCGATATGACCAACCCAACCTCAGCGGTAAACCTGAATATGGGTACCCTTGTTGGCTCTTATGAATCAGTCGCTTCTATGCTAGATGAAATCGCGACGGTTCCAGGCTGCGAAGGTGTATTGCTAACTTTTGATGATTTCCTTAAAGGTATGGATGACTTCGGGACTAAAATTCAGCCGTTAATGAAGTCCCGTCAGCATCTACTTGAAACATCGGGAGCAGCCTAATGTCTGCCGGTGAAGTATTTGAAGTGTCAGGGTGCTTTCAAGCACGCCAAACAGGGCAGCCAGTGCTGCCTGCCAAACCAGAGCCCTTAACCCTAAACCCAGCTGAAACCGCCGTGATAGTTGTGGATTTGCAGAACGCTTATGCTAGTAAAAACGGTTATTTAGACAAAGCGGGGTTTGATGTCTCTACTACTGCGCCGGTTATTGAAAATACCGTTAAGGTGCTTGATACCGCTCGCGCCGCAGGCATGCCGGTGGTGTTCTTACAAAATGGGTGGGACGCGGATTATAAAGAAGCCGGCGGCCCTGGCTCACCTAACTGGTATAAGTCTAACGCCCTTAAAACTATGCGCAAACAGCCTGAGCTTAAGGGCAGTTTGCTTGCCAAAGGCTCTTGGGACTATGCACTCGTAGACCCATTAAAGCCTCAAGCCGACGATATCGTTATCCCTAAAACCCGTTATAGCGGTTTTTATAACACCAATTTAGACAGCATGCTGCGGGCTCGTGGTATTCGCAACTTAGTGTTTACAGGCATTGCCACTAACGTGTGTGTGGAGTCGACGCTGCGCGATGGCTTTCATCTGGAATATTTTGGTGTGGTGCTTGCTGACGCTGCCTATCAAGCTGGCCCGCCAGATATTCATGAAGCGTCTCTTTTTAATATTCAAACGTTTTTCGGGTGGGTGTCTACCACGGCGCAATTTTGTGAGGTGTTTAAACCTTCTTAATTTTAAAAGCCAAGTCGTGAGCTCGCAGCACGTAAAGCGTAAACCCATAGCAGCTATTAAAAAGTGGGAAAGAAAGCTTAAAAGCGAGAATCCGATAATCGAAAAAATAAAGGGCAACAAGTAGCGCTGCCTTTATAAAAAATTAGCTAAAGCAGTACTAAAAGCACTGTCTGAATAGCACAAAGAATGAGGAATGTAATTATGCCAAAGAAAGCCATTATTCCAGCGGGTACTTCAACGCCAATAGCCCCTTTTGTTCCGGGCTCTATGGCTGACAATATTTTATATGTGTCAGGCACTTTGCCGTTTGATGAAAATAATGATGTGGTGCATGTAGGTGACGCTGAAGCACAAACTCGACACGTTTTAGAAACCATCAAAAGCGTTATTGAAGAGGCGGGCGGCACTATGGATGACGTCACTTTCAACTCAATTTTTATTACCAATTGGGACGACTACGCCGCGGTAAACAAGGTGTACGCCGAATACTTCCCAGGTGAAAAGCCTGCTCGCTACTGCATTAAAGTTGGGTTGGTAAAGCCTGAAGCCTTAATTGAAATTGCCTCTACAGCACACATTGGGTAAGCAGCTATGTTAGGACTTCCCATTAATTGTGCTCATTGGTTTTATGTAGGTGAGCTATATGCCTTCTGATACGCAGGCAAGCTACGCCCACACGAGCGTCGAAATGCACAGCGAAATGTGCGGTAAAACACATTACGAAATACACGGTCTTATGTCGCCCGACGCGCCAACGGTTGTGTTTAGTTCAGGGCTAGGCGGGGCTGCTAAGTTTTGGCAGCCTCAACTGGCTGACTTTACCAAAAGCTACCGAGTGATCACTTACGACCAACTCGGAACCAACAAAAGTGTGGGTGACTTGCCAGCGAACTACAGTATTTCTGATATGGCCAATGAACTGGCTGCACTGCTGAAAAAACTGGAAGTACAGCAATGCCATTTTGTTGGTCATGCATTAGGCGGCTTGGTGGGCTTAGAACTCGGTTTAACTCAGCCCCACCTACTGCAAAGCCTAGTGCTAGTCAATGCATGGAGTAGCCCTAATCCGCACACCCTGCGCTGCTTTGATATACGTAAAGCCTTACTCGCTGCGGATAGAAAAGACATGTACCTACAGCTGCAAGCGCTGCTGCTATTTCCACCAGATTGGATAGCGGCTAATGCACAGCACTTAGACAATGAAGAGGCACATTTACTCAACCATTTTCCCGATGTAGATAACTTGCTAGCTCGTATCGGCGCTCTAAGCGCGTTCGATATCGATGACAAGCTAGCAAATATCACTACACCAACATTAGCGCTGGCAAATAAAGACGACACCTTGGTTCCATGGCAGCGCTCAAAACTATTAGTTGATGCCATGCCTACCGCAGAGCTATCGGTAATGGAATATGGCGGTCATGCATCGAGTATTACGGTGCCTGAGGACTTTAATAAATTGGTATTGGAATACTTAGCGCGTATAGCTTAAACGCCTAGCCCAATACCTAGATGGCTAAAACAGTACTCAATAATCTTTAAAAACTGGAAAGAACTTGAAATGACGGTATCAGAGAAAACTGAATATGAAACAAAAGGCCCCATTAGCGAAAGTGGTCTAGCCCAGTTATTTAGCGGTGCTCATACGCACACTACATGGCTCGATAAAAAGATAGATGAAGCGGTACTAAAGCAGCTTTATGACTTGGTGAAAGTAGGCTCGACGTCAGCAAATTGCAGCCCTGCGAGATTTGTTTTTATTACCTCAGATGAAGGGCAAGAAAAACTCAAGCCTTGTCTTTCAAGCGGTAACGTAGAGCAAACCATGACCGCACCTTGTACGGTTATCGTGGCTTACGACGAAGAATTCTATGAAGAATTACCTACGCTATTTCCTTATGCGGATGCGAAAAGCTGGTTTACTTCAAGCCCTGAAGCCGCCTATGAAACCGCGATGCGAAACAGTTCCATGCAGGGGGCTTATTTAATTAGCGCTGCGCGTGCACTAGGTCTTGATGCCGGTGCCATGTCTGGCTTTAACCCCAAATTACTCAACGAAACATTCTTTTCCGATAGCACGTGGAAGGTGAACTTCTTACTTAACATTGGCTATGGCGATGGAAAGAAAGTGCACAAACGTTTGCCTCGCTTAAGCTTCGAGCAAGCTTGTCAAATATTGTAACGCCAACACAAAGGATATTTGTATGACTATTACAGCAATAAAAAACGCAGTAACAGAAGTGCTTCTCCCGGTTACGCCTGAGCAATACCGTCAGGGAATGTCTAGCTTAGCGGCAGCGGTAAACGTCGTTACAACAACTGGCCCAGAAGGGCGCGCTGGCTTTACAGCAACTGCGGTGTGCAGCGTAAGCGACAGCCCAGCAACCTTACTGGTGTGTTTAAACCGCAGTGCTTCTGTCCACCAGGTATTCAAAAACAGCACGCATCTGGTTATTAACACACTAACTTCACAGCATCAGTCAATTTCAAACACTTTTGGTGGTAAAGCGCCGATGAGTGAACGCTTCGAAATTGGCGAATGGGGCGAGTCAGCAACTGACTGCCCTCAACTACTCGATGCCGCCGTCAGTTTTGATTGCGTTATCACAGATGTAAAAAGTGTTGCTACACACGATGTGCTTTTTTGCCAAGTAGTAGACATTAAACAAGACCAAGACGCCGACGCACTTTTATATTATCAGCGCGGATATCACAGCGCGTGCAAAGACGCATAACTGAAGGATTAGATACCCAATGAAAGTAGTAGGCCACTTTATAAACGGTGAAACCTGTACCCCAAAAGGGCGTATGCAAGATGTTTATAACCCAGCAACGGGGGAAGCAGAGAAGCTGGTTTTGCTGGCATCGAAAGCTACCGTAAACGAAGCCATTGTTAACGCACAGCAAGCTTTTCCGCAATGGCGAAACACGCCAGTAAGCAAGCGGGCTCGCGTTATGTTCAAGTTCAAAAGCTTACTTGAAGAGCACGCGGATGAAATTATCGCGCTAATTGGCGCGGAGCACGGAAAAATAAGCCACGACGCGGCGGGCGAACTACAGCGAGGTATCGAGAACGTAGAATTTGCCTGTGGCGCGCCGCAGTTGCTTAAAGGTGAACACAGTAAAAATGTGGGTCCAAGTATAGATTCATGGAGCGAGTTTCAGCCCCTTGGTGTGGTGGCAGGGATTACCCCATTTAACTTTCCGGCTATGGTGCCGCTTTGGATGTTTCCGCTCGCCATAGTATGTGGCAACACTTTTGTTTTAAAACCATCAGAACGAGATCCAAGCTGCGCTATTTTCTTAGCAAAGCTACTCAAAGAAGCAGGCCTACCCGACGGTGTTTTCAATGTGATCAATGGTGATAAAGAAGCGGTTGATCAGATACTCGATGACGAGCGCATTAAAGCAGTAAGTTTTGTAGGTTCTACGCCTATTGCCGAATACATTTATTCAAAAGCCAATGCTAGTGGCAAGCGCTGTCAAGCACTAGGCGGGGCTAAAAATCACGCCATTGTTATGCCTGACGCCGACGTTGATAACGCGGTTAATCAACTGTTAGGCGCAGCCTTTGGTTCATCGGGCGAGCGCTGCATGGCGTTATCTGTGGTGGTTGCCGTGGGCGACAAGATAGCCGATGAGATTGTAGATAAGATGCAGTCGGCGATGAAAGATTTGAAAGTAGGGGCATTTGACGATGCGTCTAATGACTTTGGCCCGCTTATTACACAGCAGCATAAAGAGAAAGTAGAAGGGTTCATAACAAGTGCAGCTGAGCAGGGCGCTAATGTAGTCGTTGACGGGCGAAGCCCCACAGTCGAGGGGTATGAAACTGGCTTTTTCTTAGGTGCCACGCTCATCGATAAAGTCACGCCTGAAATGACAAGTTATAAGGCCGAAATTTTTGGCCCAGTATTACAGGTAATGCGCGTTGAAAGTATGGAGCAAGCCATGCAGCTTATTGACGAGCATGAGTACGGCAACGGCACTTGCATTTTTACCCGCGACGGTGAAGCTGCCCGTTATTTCTCCGACAATATTCAGGTGGGCATGGTAGGCATAAACGTACCCTTGCCTGTGCCCGTTTCTTATCACAGTTTTGGTGGTTGGAAGCGCTCACTCTTTGGCGACCTTCACGCATACGGACCTGACGGCGTGCGTTTTTATACTAAGCGCAAAACTATTACCCAACGTTGGCCCTCAAGTGGTGTTAGAGAAGGAGTCAGCTTTTCATTTCCTAGTTAACTAACAAGTTAATAAACACCTACTTGCTGCCAGTGCATTAATGCCTTTAGCTAAAACGGCAAATACTCACTGGCGGTAGGTAGTAAAAGCTATGCCATTAATTATAACAATTTAAACCCGCAAACCTTTGGCAGTTCCTCTCCAGTCCTGCCTTAGGTTTGCACCCCAGTGGCAATCGATAAGCAGTTCACGTCGACAGTTACTCTTATAAAAATATCGGGACAACACCGCCGCAAGGCTTGTTAAAAAGAACTATAAACGAGAGTAAAACATGCATACGTTAAACACACACAAGCGTCTGCTGGCGTTAACCGTTGGGATGGCGTTAAGTGCGCCAGCGGCCTTTGCTGCAGAGAATGTTTGGGAAAGTATTGAAGTTACCGCGCAAAAGCGCAACGAGAATATAAGCGATGTGGGTATCGCTATCACCGCCTTTTCAGGGGAGCAGCTAGAGGCCTTAGGTCTTGAAAGCAGTACCGAGCTTATCGCTTTTACCCCAGGTGTGTCGCTAGCCGGTGATATTGGTGGGCAGCGCGCCATTTTCAATATCCGAGGCGTGGTGCAAAACGACTACGCTGATTTGGCTGAAGCGCCGGTAGCCGTATACGTTGACGGTGGATATTTAGCAAGTACCCAAGCACAAACCTTTGGCTTATTCGACGTAGCCCGTATAGAAATTTTAAAAGGCCCGCAGGGAACATTATTTGGCAGAAACGCCACGGGCGGGCTGGTAAATACCATTACCGCAAAACCTACTGCTGACACCGAGGGCTATGCAGAGTTTACTGCAGCCCGTTTCGAACAATATCGTTTTGAAGGGGCTATATCTGGGGAAATAGCAGAAGGCATTTATGGTCGCTTTTCTGGGTTTACCAATCAGCAAGGTGAAATACTCGAAAATGTTTACGAAGACGGTGCAGCACCCGATACTCGATTGGGCTCGGTCGGTGGCGGAGAAGACGGCTACAACGACGATACTAAAGCGTTTCGAGCTCAGTTAATGTTTGATATTGGCGAGGAAGGCACCTTACTTCTAAGCGGGAATTGGTCTGATACCACTAAAAGTGAAGGCCCGTATCAGGTGGTAAATACCACAGAAGTGAAAGATGCCGCGGGCAATGTGATAGATGTAATTTTCGCTGCTGACGACCCGCTCGGCTGCGACACTATTCAAGCGGGCGTATGTGTAGATGGTAATTTTAATGGTGACCCCTTCCGCCCAGTACATGGTGGTGACTTTAACGGTAACTTTGACCCTGACGGTTCGGGCAATAAGGTAAATAAAGACTTTGCCTTTGACGATCAAAACAAAATCAAGTCAAAAGGCTTAGCGGCGACACTAGACTATGCCTTTGAAAGCTTCGATTTCTTTGCGATGTCAGACTATAAAGAATTCAAGCGTACGGTTGGTCTTGACTCTGATCAAACGGCGTCTCCTGAACTTATCTTCCAGTCAAATAGCACCATCGAACAGTTTAGCCAAGAGTTTCGCTTTTCAGGTGAAACTGCCGACTTGAAGTGGGTTGGAGGGCTTTATTATCTGTCTATCGACACAGACTATAGCCAGGGCTTAGCGGGCTCGCCCACCACCTTTTTCTTAGGCGGTGAAGAAAATAATACCTTAGTGGCCCTTGAAACCGAGTCATACTCTGTATTTGGGCAAGTAGACTACAGTTTAACGGATGACTTGGTATTAGTAGGCGGGCTTCGCTACACCCGAGAAAACAAAGACTTTATCGGTAACGTGTATCAGAATGAAAATACCGATGACCGGGTGATTGAGATTGACACCAGCACGTCTTCTTTGGAAATACTCTCGCAAAGCAACGACCAAAATTTATGGTCGGCAAAGCTACAGTTGGAATATAGCATTGGCAATAGTTTGTACTACGCGGGAATTAATCGTGGCGTAAAAGCGGGAAGTTTTAATGCGCCCTTATTCGGAGGGTTCAGCTTTTATGAGCCTGAAGAGCTAACTTCCTACGAAGCTGGCTTAAAGCACAGCTTCATGCAGGGTAGCGGTGTGTTTAATGCCAACGTCTTTTACTATGACTACAACGATTACCAGTCTTTTTCATGGGTAAATAATGCCGGTGTTGTGACGAATGAAGAAGCCTCGTTTAGCGGTGTGGAGCTTGAAGTATTTTTAACGCCAACAGACAGCTTGGATTTGATGGTGAATTTCTCTTATACCGATGCTGTGGTTGAAGACTTAGAAGTGGCGTCAGGTTACTTTGCTGATACTACTCCGCCATTTACCCCTGAATACCAGGCGTCTGCTATGCTCAGATACAATTGGGATGCGTTCGAAGGAGATATGGCTGCACAGCTATCAGCAAACTATCAATCTGAAACTTTTCACAATGCGCGGAATTTTACCGCTCATGAAATTGATAGCTATGCTACGGCAGATGCACGCTTAACCTGGGTTGATGGTCAAGACAAATGGAGCCTAGCTGCTTACGTAGATAATCTATTTGATTCTGACCACGAGCTCATTGGCTTTGACGTTTCAGGCTTTTACGGCACAAGCCAAATTTCCTACGCAAAACCTAGGACATATGGCGTGACTATTAGACGAAGTTTCTAGTTTGGTAAGCAAGGCGTTTTAGTCACTTGGCTTAAACCCTAAGTCTAACTCGATAACGGCCTTGCTCGAAAACGCTTTAGTCCGAAAACACAAGCTATTCAGCTAACCTAGATACCGAAATTCTATAAAACGGTATCTAGGTGTCGCGTTATCGATAAGTGCAAAGCGGCAGCATTTTTGCTTCTGTTCTTATCAGCGACTTATCGCTAAATAACGCGTTTTCGCTAATTTAAAACAATGCGACATTTTTTCAAAAAATGTTACCAAAAGAATCAGCAAAATATTTGGTATTTTGCTAACTGTAACGTTTCGTAAAAACCTGTTTTTAATATAAATAAGGCAAGTGCGTGCAACACCAAAACAACAAGGAAAGAGATCGTGGATAACACCAACAATCAACCCATGACTAAACCTTCCCATTACGATGGCGACTTATGGAACCCAGATTTAGCGCCCACCAGTGAGGCAACAAGAACTTGGAGGTGGAAGGACTATGCGGCGTTATGGGTGGCTATGGTGGTATGTGTGCCCACTTATTTGCTATCTGCTGGACTAGTGTCTGAAGGTATGAATTGGTATCAGGCAGTGATTACTGTGCTCTTAGGTAACGTTATTGTGCTAGTGCCAATGATGTTAATTGGTCACGCGGGGGCTAAATATGGGTTACCTTTTCCTGTATTGCTGCGCAGTGCTTTTGGTACCAAAGGCGCGAAAATTCCTGCTCTGGCTCGCGGCCTTGTAGCGTGTGGGTGGTTTGGCATTAATACATGGGTGGGTGGCAGTGCGATTTACGTTATTTTAAATAGCGTGAGCGGCGACGCGTTTGTAGGGCAGGCGCTGCCATTTTTAGGTATAGATATTACCCAAACCCTGTGCTTCTTTGCTTTTTGGGCAATGCATTTGGTTTTCATTAAGCATGGCACTGAATCTATTCGCTGGCTTGAAACTTTTGCTGCACCATTTTTGATCTTAATGGGCTTAGCGCTTCTTGCTTGGGCATATATCAATGCCGGTGGATTTGGCACTATGTTATCTACGCCATCTCAATTTGTCGAAGGAGGCGCTAAAGAAGGCCAGTTTTGGCCTGCTTTCTTCGCAGGACTTACATCTATGGTGGGGTTTTGGGCAACCATGGCTTTAAATATTCCCGACTTCACTCGCTTTGCTAAATCACAGAAAGATCAGATGCTAGGGCAAGCTATTGGCTTACCTTTACCTATGGCACTGTTTGCCTTTATTGGGGTAGCGGTTACCTCGGCAACTGTAACCATTTACGGTGAAGCCATTTGGGATCCAGTAGCACTCGCTGGCAGAATGGGTGGCATGGGCGTGGTCTTTGCTTTAGCTGCTTTAGCTCTTGCTACTTTAACTACGAATTTAGCCGCTAACATGGTTGCTCCAGCGTATGGCTTTTCCAACATGGCGCCTTCAAAAATTAGCTTTAGAATGGGCGGATACATCACCGCGGGAATAGGTGTAGCTATTTTTCCTTGGAAGCTGCTTGAAACAGCCGGTGGTTATTTATTTACGTGGCTCACGGGATATTCAGCACTACTCGGCCCGATCGCAGGTATTCTCATTGCCGACTATTTCATCTTGAGAAAATCGACGCTAAATATTGATGCACTGTTTCAGCACAGCGGCGAATATGGCGCGAACAATGGTTGGAACATGGCGGGCGTAGCTGCACTTGTTATTGGTATTTTGCCTAATATCCCTGGCTTTGCACACGCGGCAGGGTTTGTAGACAGCGTACCTGCCATTTTCGATACGCTTTACGCTTACGCGTGGTTCGTGGGGCTAATTATCGCCAGTATCGTATACCTGCTGCTGTCCAACAGAGTTCCAGCTACCATGCAGGCAAGAAGCGCATCCTAAAAAATGGGGCAACGTACATTTCTGCGCAGCAAGCCCGTGGGGTCAGAGTACTTTTCTTCGAAATGTACTCTGACCCTTAAGTTTTGGGGGCAGAGTACATTTCGCCAAAGTCAGACGACCCCGCCATCAAATTAATTTACTCTGCCCCCACTTTTTCGTATTGTGTATCAATTGTTTAGCTTCTTAGCTGCTTCTTATCTTCAACGCATCAGGGATGAAATATGCGTAAACCCGTCAAATACAGAGTTGCTTTTTTAATTGTTGCTGCGGTTTGTTTTTATGTAGGCACATGGTTTTTACCGAGTACCTTGCCAGACATTACGCTGAACTTTAGCAATATCATTTCCGAGCCAAGCTGGCGTAATACGGCGCTTGTTTCGTTGGTTTATTTCCTTGTGCTGCCGGTGTTGTATTACTTTTGGGTTATACGCATTGGTGAACAGGCACTTTGGAAAGTACTGCTAATATTTTCGTTAAGTAGCTTGATAGCCCGCTATAACTACCCAGAACAGCTTGCGCATTATTTTGCTTTTATTAGCTACCTAAAATACCCCATCATTGCTGTTTTGATGGTCATTGAAGTAGTGCTATTAATAACTATCGTAAAAGCACTTTGGGGCGCACGTAAACTAAGTGGCGACCCACGTATTCACATGCTTGAAAAATACGAAAAAGAAGAGGCGCCGGAAAAAGGTAGCAAAGAGGCTAAGCAACTAGAGCTTGCTTTAATGTTGGCTCATGAACCGGCAAGTTGGTATTACGCTATACCTAGCTTCAGTAAAAAACATGTGAAAAGCGCAGTGCACCTGAAATTACTCTCTGGTAAGTGGTGGCATTTACTGGGCGTACTCATTGCTTTGAGTGTCACAACCTATGCCTCCTATGTATTGCTATCGCAGTTCAGCGAAACTATTGCTTTAGTGGTTGCCACCTTGGTGTTCTATCTAGTGATCATGTTTGTCGCAAACTACCGAGTGAGCAAAAATTACAGTTGCTATGTTTGGCAGGATAAGGTTGTAGTGAACAACTCGTGGTGGGGAATGGTAGTAATCCCAAAAGCGAATATAGAAAGCATTGAAGTTGGCGAGTGGAGTAGAAGTTTAACCAAAGATGATTTTCACTTTGGAAGGGGCGCTGCTAACGTCAAACTCACCTTCAATAGGTCCCAAGCATATTATTCTGGTTTGGCTTTATTAAATGAAAGTATGTCGACCTTATATTTAAGCGTCGATAACCCGTCGTTGCTACACGGGGAACTTGAAGTCATCAATTAATTCTTCCCTACACAATAAAAGTGAAAAGCCTTTGCCACCACTCGTGATACGTCGCGAATGGTGGAGGCTTGCAAAAGTTTTACTTTTTAAGGTAAATCAAAATTTATAAGTAGCAGAAACGCCAACGTTTCTCGGGTCCGCAATGGCAGCGTAGCCCGCCGGGTTACGAGCACTGACTGGCTCTTGTGTCACAATGGCAGTTTCGTCGAAAAGGTTGTCTACAAATGCCGTAACAGACCAGTTGTCAGTTTCATAGCCAGCAGTTAGGCGCACCAAGGTATAGTCTCCGGCCACGCGCTCTTCAGTATTTGAAAAGTCACCAAAGTATTCACCAATGTAACGGACCGAGCCGCCAACATTAAATGTTTCGTTTAGCCAGTATTTAGCACCTACATTAGCGTTAAAAGACGGAGCAGAGTTTAATTCGTTGCCATCTACATCAGGGTAGTTCTCGCCCGCATCGGTAATTTCACTATTAAGCAAGCCAATACCTGCATTAAGCTGTAGATCGTCAGTTAGATTTGTATGCAGTTCTGCTTCCAAGCCATAAGTTGTTACCTCTGGCATATTCGTTATAAAGCGGGTGGAGCTTAATGCTTGAAAGCCCGAGTAGTCATTATAGAAAAGGTTAGCGCTAATGAATGTATTATTACTCAACGAAGTACGCGAGCTTAACTCGTAGGTGTAGACTTCTTCTTCATCGTAATAATAGTACTCTTGAGCAGTAAAATTAAGCGCACCACCCGCTGCGTTATACCCTTTGCGAGCACTGATACCCAATGTAGTGCTTTCATCTACATCATAAGTCAGCGTAAGTTTAGGAAGGAAAATGTTCGTGTCTTCATTGTATACATCGTCGATGGGGTCATAAACGAAGTGCCGGTCTTGGCTTTCTCTTTCTAAACGTCCACCCGCTGTAAGCGTAAGCTTGTCTGACAAAGTGAAGTTGGCTTCGGTGTATAGTGCGATGGATTCACTATTGTCGTCACCGTAGTAGGGAAACGCTCCCGTGCTTAAAATATCTTGCTCACGCTCGAAATAGTAGAATCCGACAAAACCTGTGGTTTCACCATCGCTAAACGCGAAGTTTAGTTTTGCATCTACCGTGGTATTGGTTTCATCGAATACTAGAGTTTGTTCGTCTTCATCAGATGCTTCGTAACTGTCAAAGCCCCACTGATAATCCATATAAGCCAATATAAGGTCAAACGAGAAGTTATCATTGATTGCATATTCTGTAAGTAGCGAAGTGGTAGAGATTTCCGTTTCAATGTCTCTAAAGAATATGCGGTTTCGTTCGTCTAAATTCTCAAGTTCATAGTAGATACGCCCCGCGTCACCTTCTTCATTGTTGTAGGTGTGCGTGAGCATAAATGAAAGGTCGTCGCTAGGCTGCCATTTTAGCTTCGCGCGCACGCGTTGTGTTTCGATTTCGTCTATGTCGTAGTCTGGTGGGTTAGTTTCAAAACCTTCACCATTGGTAATGGTATCTGCGTTAAGCGTTTGCACACTTAAACGAAACGCTAGCTCATCTTCAATAATCGGACCTGAGATAACGCCAGCAGTATCAATATATTGGTCTTTATTTCTATAGCCTACTCGGGCTGCGCCTTCCCAATCGAAAGAAGGATCATTAGTCTTAATGAAGACAGAGCCGGCAATACTGTTTCTACCATTACTTGTGGACTGAGGGCCCCTGAAAACCTCTATTTGCTGTAAGTCCCACATACCACTATCGCCGCTCAAATCGGCAACAAAAGGCTGTGCTAGGCCATCAATTAGGGTCGATACGCGTCCCTTCGCGCCACCGGCAATTGAATTAAAGCCCCCAGCGCCACCGTTACCTGAAACACCGCGAATGTCGGGCAATGCTCCCGAAAGCGTTACTACGTTGGCGATTTCTGAAAGTGCATCAGATACTGATTTATACTGTGTATTGTTTATTTCATCTGCAGTAAGTACAGATATGGATGATGTTGAATCTTTTAGTGTACGATTGGCTTTTTCACCTAGTACGACGATTTTCTCAATTTCCTCAACACTCCCGTCTGGGGCTTGTATATTTTGAGCATTGGCAATAAAGCCGACCGTTGATATTGCCATTGCTATCACAGATAACGATGATGGAAACGCGTTTCTCATAAAAGTAGTTCCTTATTATTTCTCAAAGTAGTACGGCCGCTTTGAATGAGGCTCTTTTTATTGCTTAAGTGGTAAAGTTCTGGCGGTTGCCAACGGTCAACACCCGCCAGAGGTTAGATTTAGGTTATTGCCAGACACCGTCTTGAGGCACAAGCGTGCGCTTTGCAGCCAGACGTTTCGCAATCAAAATAAACAGCGCAATTAGCGAAATAGCGACTCCGATAAACGCGATATTTATGGTGCTTGATACACTGGCATTCCAATAAATGCAGGTCGCTACAATAAGGCTGATTGCTATGAAGGTAAGTGCATAAAGGCTGTGAATGGCTGCTTTAAGAGGGGGAACCCAAAAGCTGTATGCTATCGCTGCTAGGAACCCGCCGTAATAGCCAAGGTGCTGATAGAACTGAATATTGCTTTGTGTTGCCGATGCAAGCTTCGCCGCCAAAAGAGATAAACCAATACCAATCAAGGTTCCAGTGCAAACGCCCACAGTTAGGCGTGATAAAATTCTAACCGAGCGTTTCTGTGTGGCAGGAGCATTAGCAGTTGAGCGTTTTCTTCTACCTTCT
The DNA here is from genome assembly GCF_903772925.1 of Alteromonas macleodii. Classification (NCBI taxonomy): domain Bacteria; kingdom Pseudomonadati; phylum Pseudomonadota; class Gammaproteobacteria; order Alteromonadales; family Alteromonadaceae; genus Alteromonas; species Alteromonas fortis. The sequence continues at coordinate 3,940,821 of NZ_LR812090.1, read as the reverse complement.
ATCCAAATGATATTGCCGGTTAAAAATAGCAGTGAACCGCTTAAGCCCAATGCAAAATAAATCCAGTGAATTGTGCTGCCGCCAAACCCCCCAAAGTGAAGGGTAAAAAAGCTATTTACAATTTTACCTGCTATTCCCGACACGGAAGGCAACATTGCCGTATACCCAGCAGACGCGGTGTATGGGTCTGTTACCCAGAACGCATAATAAGGGCCGCGTATGATCTCACCTTCAAGTTCGCCGCCTATGATCAATCTAGAACGCGGTGTACCTAGACCGGAAAAACGCAGTTCAGCCATGTTGAAGTCAGGCTCAGTTTCTGTGATTTTTTGGCGTAATGTTTCAATAGAGAGAAGGTTTTCGTTGTTTCTGTCTACCTCTATTGCAGCTGGCCGATTGAACATGGGCGTGTCTTTATAAACAAGGCTTTGCATAGAGCCGTAAAGGATATCGTGATAAGCAAATACCACAGTGGTAACGGCAATAATGATATGAAAAGGGAGCGCTGAAATACCTAAAATATTGTGAAAATCTACCCAAAAACGTTTGGCTTTCTTTGCTTTTCGCAGCGCAAATAAGTCTTTTGCCCAGGTGGGAAGAAATATAACCAAGCCAGATACAATAGCAACAAAGTAGAGTACACAAACGATACCCATTATCCAAATACCTACCGCATCGTGATCTTCACCTCCTGGGATCCCCGCGGTTCTATGTAAATGATCAAGAAAATCACCGATGTCTGAAAGAAATGCTTGCTGACTGATAAGTTGACCGTTTTCATCCAATGAGGCATGCCAATAGACCGCATCATGAGTATCTTCATCCCTCACTACCCATTGAACCGGCGCATGTTCTGTCATTGCCGCTGGCAAGTACACAGTCATTTCTTTACCTGCTTCAGGATGTACAGTCAGCACTTGTTGTATTAGGTCGTCATACTGGCTTTCAGCGATGGCAGGCATGGTATTTTTGCTGTGTAGCGCCCAGGTGTTCAGCGGCCCTTCAAACATGGTAAAAGCACTAGTTGCAAAGCAGATAAACAATAAAAGCCCAGATAAAATGCCTGTCCAAATATGAATATTTTGGTAGTTCTTAAAGTTTTCTAATTTCATGGTTTAAATGAAGACCTGTATTGCTAGGTACTCTGCAAAGGTTAAAAGAGCGATAGCGGTGAAGATGCGAAGTGGGCGGTGAGAAAAGTAAATAAGCGCTATAAGCGTGAGCCAGATGGGTACTATCCACCACATAAGGTGTTGTGTTTTGACGTCTACAGGCGTGTTGCTGAACACTGCAAAAGTAATAAGTGCGCTAGTAAATAAACCTAGGGGAAGCCCCAGTACAAGTGCTCCAATACTTTTTAGCCACCATTGTGGCGGGTTAGCCTGACTACCTTGGGCACGAGTTAATGTTGATTTACTCCCACGTGGTGCAGTTAAAGGCTTCTCCCACCGAGTAATAAGAGGAACAAGGCTTAAACCAAGCATGCTAAGCGTAAAAGTTGTAAAAATTGCTGCGGCTACTGAAAACGACTGGCTAAAACAAAAAGTCGCGACAGTACAAAGACTAATACAACCGATAATGGCTACTCTGAATGAATAGGGGCGTGTTTTAAACCACTGCTGGTTTGGGTTCCCAGCATACAATACTGTACACGCTAACACGCAGAAGACTAAACCAATTCCAAATAAAGTCGTCAACGTAAGCTCTCCTTTAGCTTTTATTTTTGTTTACGGCAGACAGCCTTAAAAAATCGCCAATAGAATATTCAACTAAAGTATATGTGTAAATAGTAATAATTGTTATTTACATTACTATTTTATTTAATGGACTATTTAGAACCTCTTTAATTATGAAATGCCGATTGCTCCTAATTGAGAATTGAACTAGCGCCAGCCCTTTATTATGCTGAACACAAATATTGTTAGAGGCCGTAAATTAACGTGTGTGAACTTCTAGGCATGAGTGCCAATACCCCAACAGATTTGTGTTTTAGCTTTACGGGATTAACGCGCCGTGGCGGTGAAACGGGCCCGCATAAAGATGGCTGGGGCGTGGCATTCTACGAGGGGAAAGGCGTTCGAATGTTTCACGACCCTGAACCTTGCGCCACGTCACCCATTGCTGACTTTGTTTCGAAGCTACCAATCAAAAGTAAAAACGCCATTTGCCATATTCGGCAAGCTAACGTTGGTAACATCAACTTAGCGAACACGCACCCTTTTACTCGCGAACTGTGGGGGCGCTATTGGGTGTTTGCACACAATGGGCAACTGCCTAACTTCTCACGTCGAGCAGGTATTTATGAAGCGGTAGGGGATACAGACAGCGAAGAGCTTTTCTGCGACATTATGAATAATGTTAGGCAGAATTTACCTCGCGACGCTATGCCTGAACAGTTAGCTGAAACACTGGTGGCATTGTCACAAGAATATGCACAGCAAGGCGTGTTCAATTGCTTGCTGAGTAACGGCGACTGGCTATTTACGTTTTGTAGTACGAAGCTAGCCAGCATTACCCGTAGAGCGCCTTTTGGCCCGGCTTGTTTAAGTGATGTCGAAGTAGAAATTGATTTTGCTGCTGAAACCACGCCAAAGGATGTAGTAAGTATTATCGCTACCGAACCGCTAACCAACGATGAACAGTGGGATATTTACGACCGAGGCGAATGGAAGCTTTGGCAAGAGGGGGAAGTCATTGTCTCTGGTAAAGTGGATGTACCCGAACACAAAAGAGAAGCCGAAATGGTGGCGCCTGACCCTTCGCTTCATGACTAATCACGAATTGCGGGGTCAGAGTAATTTTAATGGCCCCGCTCTCAAAAAGCTCTGCGTTTAGTCGTTAAGCCATCCCAATAATGTCCTCTGACCCCAAAACTCGGGTTGGCTAACTTAATAACTTACTCTGACCCCAATATTTATCTCAATACTTGGCTGATAGTTTTTTTTACTGCTTGGTAGCGGGCGGGGAGTGCGCTGTGGGGTGTTTGAACACTGTATAAGGGCTCGGTTACCTCATTTTTTGCTTCGTAAACAGTAAGTTTGTCGGCGAACGATACAAAATCTAGCGTGCTGGTGGGCAGCACGGTGTAACCTAGCCCTTCGCTTACCGGCAGTAAAATTTGCGAAAGTTGATTGATGTAGCCGGCACGGGGCAGCTTATTTGGATTAACCTTAGCTAATTCAGGCTCTCCGCAATCGTTAAAGTAGCGCTGCAAGTAGTGCATGGCGTCAGGATGATTAATAAGCCCTAAGTTGTTGATTACGGTTTTTAGTGTAATAGCGTCATCACTTTTACTCTTTGCTCTTCCAATTGCGCTTGTTATTTTTGTACCCGAACCCGAACCCGAACCCGAACCCGAACCCGAATCAGGCATAAAGTTCTGTGTATTTTCAGGCAAACCTGAAAGCTGTGTAGCAAACGTATCAGGCAGGCTGCGCGGTAGAATAAGCCCCAGCGCTTCCTCGCCTAAATACTCGCTGTGTATATCTTCACTTTCTGGCTGGTTAGTTACAATGCCAAGCTCAAGCGTATTGTTCGCTATGCCTGATAAAATTGTGCGTCGAGGCGCCACTTCAACATGAATATTTAGCGCATTATGCTGCTTTTGTAGTGCCAACAGGGCAGGGTAAATACGCTGCGCGATAGCGCCTGAACAGGCCACTACACACTTTCCTTCAAATGGAGCGTCAAACTTCAAGCTGGCAATAAAGTCTTGTTCCTTAGCCTGTTGGTTTTTAGCGTAGTGATATACCCGCTGACCCTGCTCTGTAAGCTGAATACCTTTGCCTAAACGAACCACCAATTCGCACTGACATACTTCCTCTAGCTTTTTCAGATGCTGACTTACTCCTGGCTGCGTCATAAAACGTTGCTCAGCGGTGCGAGTGAAGTTTCCTGTTTCTACTAAAGTAATAAAGGTGTCTAGCCAAATAGGGTTAATCATCTTGCTATAAATTAAATTTATAAAATTGAAAAGATATCATAATTTCATGTTTTCCCGTTGTCTAGCTACTATGTATCCATATTCACTTAAGCGCTATTTTCGATTAGCTGAATTATTGAGGTCTTGGGTAGGTGTTACAAACAACGTTATCTAACCTAACACTGAAATAGGCAATGTATTAGACGCTTAAACCATTTTGATAACTTGCACTACATAGGAGTAAGTGATGACTGAAGCAGTAAAAACACCGTATCCGCGTACGTTTTCTCATATTGGAATTTCAGTACCCGATTTAGAAGCCGCCGTGAAGTTTTACACTGAAGTACTTGGTTGGTATCTCATCATGAAGCCAACGGAAATTGTTGAAGACGATTCGGCCATTGGCGAAATGTGTACCGATGTATTTGGTCCTGGCTGGGGCAAGTTCCGCATTGCACACCTTTCAACAGGTGATCGTGTTGGCGTTGAAATCTTTGAATTCAGCAACCAAGAAAACCCAGAAAACAACTTTGAATACTGGAAAACCGGTATCTTCCACTTCTGTGTTCAAGACCCAGACGTAGAAGGCTTGGCTGAGAAGATTGTTGCCGCAGGCGGGAAAAAACGTATGAAGGCGCCACGTTACTACTATCCGGGTGAAAAGCCATACCGCATGATTTATATGGAAGACCCGTTTGGTAACATTCTTGAAATTTATAGCCACAGCTATGAGTTGCACTATGCAAGCGGCGCTTACGAGTAAGCGTTAGTTAATAACGCTTTTTAGGCATTGCGCTAAGTAAATGCATAAAAAGCTTCAAATAAGCGAAAGGCGAGAGCGAAACAAGCAAAAGCTTGTTCAACGCACCTCGCCTTTTTGTGCTTTAACCGCTGATAAAACGTTAGACCTTATCCAAACTGACCCGAAACATAAGGGTTAGTCGCCTTTTCTGTGGCTACCGTTGTAGTGGGGCCATGTCCAGGATAAATTGTCATATCATCAGGTAGCACCATAATTTTTTGCTTAATAGAGTCGATAAGCTGCTGATGATTGCCCTGCGGAAAATCAGTTCTGCCAATTGACCCTGCGAAGATTACATCCCCCACGATAACGCGATTACTTGAACGCTCTACCAATACTACATGTCCAGGCGTATGTCCCGGGCAATGCAATACTTCTAACGTTATATTGCCCAATGAAATAGTGTCGTTGTCATTTAACCACTCATTGGGAGCAAACGGCTGAGCGGGCGGAAAGCCAAACATCTGGCTTTGCTGCATGAGGGCATCTAACCAGAATTTATCACCGATGTGAGGGCCAACAATGGGCACACCGTAATGTTCTGCAATGGCGACTGTGCCGCCAACGTGATCGAGGTGACCGTGAGTCAGTATGACTTTTTCTATGCTCACGCCCTTACTTGACGCTGCATCAATAAGCTTTTCAATATCACCGCCAGGGTCGACAAACGCTCCTTTGTTAGTAGTTGGGTCCCAAATTAGCGAGCAGTTTTGGGCAAAGGGCGTAACCGGTATAACTTGAATTTCCACTGTTTAACCTTTTGATTTTTTGTTGCTTGGAGCGATATGAAAAACCGCAAAATAGAGCAGTGCGCCAACAGCTAATTCACCTAGTAAAAATAGCCATGCGTTCGTTGAAGATTGTGCAATGGACCATGCACAAACCGTTAATGCGGCAAAGGGTATCAAACGTTTTAACGGGTTTATAGCGTTAGCGGACGAGCCTGTAGTACGGTCAGAGTTTCGGCCATGCTCATTAGATAGCGACGAGCTTTGCGAAAGGCTCTCTTGTGAATAGCTTCCTTGCGAAGAGCCCCCCTGTGAAGAACCCCCTCGTAAAAAAGCTCTCTGCGCTTTTATTAACACGACAACACACATAGCATATACCACAAGCCGCGCCAGCACGCTTGAAATTGCTAGCCATACAAAACTGCCGGTAAGCGCCATGGTACTCGCAAAAATCCCCAATATTGTTATGGAAACGGCTGGGGTAGCAAAGGTCGAGTGAACTTCACCTAGCTTATTACCTAGTCTACCGGGAATAAGAGACTGCTGCGCCATAGAGAACGTAAGACGAGAGGTAGATATCATGTTCGCCAATAAGTTACCGGCAACCGAAACTACGGCGGTGAGTGTCATTATCAGTGCCCCGGTCTCTCCAAATATCACATTAGCAAGGGCAATAAGTGGTGCGCTATCAGGTTTAGCAGGCCCTACGGTGTGCCAATAAAGCCACTGCACGCAAAAATAAAAGATGGCAATCCCTGAAACCGTAAGCATCAACGCCCGAGGAATGGTCTTTTTCGGTGAATTAGTCTCGCCGCTGGTTACCACTACCGTCTCAAAGCCAATAAAGGCGTAGAGCGTAAGTAAAGCACCCGCTGATATAGTGTCGAATGCAGGGACAAGGGTAGCCGAAGAGCTTGTCAGCGCAGTAGAGAAGTCGAGCTGCCAATAACCCACAACAATTAGCGCTACAAAAGGCACGAGTTTTAGCACTGATATAGTATCAAGCGAACGCATAGCAGCCTTAAGACCAACAATATTTACTACAATTAATGCCGTTGTTAGCCCTAAAATCGCATATGATTTGCCTGCGCCGGCATTAAGCTCGGGCCACATATACCCGGCGTACAGCAATAACACGTGCATGTTGGCGGCAATTGCCGTAGCTCTTGCCAAGTAATAAACAAACCCCGTCTGAAACGCGGCTGCATTGCCAAAGCCTTTTTGGGCATAAATGACTGGCCCGCCAGTCTCTTGATAGCGCACAGCTAACTGCCCAAAACACCAGACAATGGCCAGCATAAGCGCGCCAAAGATCAAAAAGATGTAGGGGCTGAAAGCGCCGAGCTCAGCGGCCATTTTAGCGGGCAGAGCAAAAATGCCCGCCCCAATAAGGCCATTTAACACCAAAAGGGCAGCGCCAATGCCGCCAATTCCTTTGGTTAAAAGGCTTTTGTTTTGGCTACTCATTTAGAGAAAACTTCTTCTCCAGCCACATAGGTGGCGTGAACTTCGGTTTTCCAAATATCTTTAGCGTCTATGCTAAAAATATCTTGGTCTACCAAAATGAAATCAGCCCATTTCCCTGGCGTTAATGTGCCTAAAGTATCTTCCATGTGCCCTGCGTAGGCTGCATCTAGCGTAAAGCCTTTGAAGGCTTGTTCAATAGTTAGTGCTTCGTGGGCATACCAGCCTTTTACCGGTTGGTTGTTTCTATCTTGACGCGTAACCGCAGCGTGAAGACCGTAAAATGGGTTAGCAAGCTCAACAGGGAAATCAGAGCCTAAAGGCAGCGCAATGCCCGAATCGAGAAGCGTTTTCCAAGCGTAAGCGCCTTTCATACGGTCCTTACCAAGGCGGTCTTCCGCCATGTTTTTATCGCTGGTGGCATGTGTAGGCTGCATGGAAGGAAGCACTTTTAGCGACGCAAAGCGGGCTAGGTCGTCAGGCGCAATAACTTGCGCGTGTTCTATGCGGTTGCGCAACTCGCTGCCGCCTATATTTTTAAACGTAGTTTCAAACTCATTTAGCGCGACATGATTCGCTTTATCGCCGATCGCGTGATAGTTGAGTTGGAAGCCCGCACCAATAACCGTGGTGAAAAGTTGGGTCATATCTTCTGGTTGAGTTAACAGTAATCCATGATGATGGGGCGCATCTGAATACGGTTCGAGAAGTGCTGCACCTCGACTACCTAGTGCACCATCACCATAGGCTTTCACTGAACGAATATACAAAAAGTCATCGTTGTCGCGAATAGTGCCATTGCCTAGCATAGTGCTGAGCTCAGGATCAGTTGCGCTCACCATTGCATAAATACGTATAGGCAAGTCACCCTCTACCGCTTCTTTTAAATAGAAGTCGTAAACATCTCTGCCTACACCAGCATCGTGCATTGACGTTATCCCATTTGCTAGTAAGTGCTCACCTGCAGCATTTAACTGTTGCTCGTATATCGCGTTACTGGCTTTTGGTAAGTGCTCTTCAATTAAAAGTGATGCGTTATCAATAAATACACCGGTAGGATTACCGTCAGCGTCTTTGATAATCTCACCGCCAACAGGCGACTGGGTGTCTTTTGTGATGCCCGCTAGCTCCATGGCTTTCGTATTAACCCACGCCGCGTGACCGTCAACTCGAGTAAGCATTACAGGTTTATCAGACACAACATTGTCTAGATCAGTAGCGGTCGGAAAAGCTCTATCAGACCACAATTCTTGGTTCCAGCCGCGCCCGGTAATCCAAGCTTGTTGTCCGTTTGCAAAGGCGTATTCGGCAACCATCTTGGCAGCATCTTTGGCACTTTTACTTTCACGTAAATCAACTTCTAGTAAGTTAGCCCCTAAACCGAGAAGGTGACCATGAGCGTCGATAAGACCAGGAAGCATGACTTTGCCTTCGCCGTCTATGGTGTCATCAACAGAGGTTTTACCCTTGTCTACGTCTAGTGCAACTACCTTACCTTCGTCCAAAAGAAGGTTTTTAAAAGTAGTGAGTTCACCCTTTTCATTTAAGGTGTAGCCTTTTACGTTTTCGACCAGTGTGGCTGCCTCAACCTTAAGCGTAGTGGTCATTGCTGCCAGTGTTGCCGCTGTGGCAAATGTTGCTGTGAGTAGTTTTGAAAGCGAATGCTTTTTAAATGTCAGCGTGGACAATGTAGAGTTCATAGTGAGTTTCTGCCTGTTTGTTTTTCTATTCTTAGTATTAAGTTGTTCTATTTGCTTAACTTCTATTTAAAACGAAGACAGCGAAATATTGCTTTCCTAAGTGTTAGCCTGAGTCTGAGATTTAGCCTGAGTTTAAGCGTCTTTAAGTTCTTCCAATTCGTCAGCGTCTTCAAAGTTTAGGATAGGCGGCTGCAATAAAAAGTCTCTTTCCCAAATTTTTGCCATATTCGCTTGGCTAATGTTGCCGCCACTTAATATCACCAATGCAGTTTGTCCTTTCGGCGTGTTCGCCGCCCAGGCTGCAACAGCTGCCATCGTCATTGCACACGTTGGCTCTATATGAAGCTTTAGTATATGGTGCAACCATTGCGTCCAGTAAGCAATTTGTAGCTCGTCTACTTCATAAAAGTCGTCAAGCTCTTGCAGTATAGGAAAGGTAACATCGCCAACTGAAGGGGTGGCTGCCCCATCAGCTAAGGTATTAGGCGTATGCTGCAAAGAAACAATCTCGCCAGCCTGTAGCGACATGGATGCATCGTTTGCTTCGGCAGGTTCTGCGCCGATAACCAGAGCATTGGGCTGCAATTCACGGGTTGCTAGCAAGGTACCAGATAGCAGACCGCCACCGCCGCACGGCGCAAAAACAGCGTCTACATCGCCTATTTCATTTAACGCTTCTAATGCCACAGTGCCTTGCCCCGCCACAATATCCTCATGATTGAACGGCGGTATCCACACAGTGTCTGGAGCTTTTGATGCTTGCTCAACCGCCGCGTCGGCCTCTGGTCGAGTAGGATATAACTTTAATTCTGCACCATAACTTTGCGTTGCCGCAGCTTTAATGGGCGATATAGTTTCACTTGCGAAAATCGTGGCGCTACAACCGAAATGTGCTGCTGCATAAGCAACAGCTTGAGCGTGATTTCCAGAGCTATTGGCAACCACATGTTTTGGTAAGCGGCCTTCTTCTTTCAAACTTGCTAAAAAATTCATTGCGCCTCGAATTTTGAATGCACCAATGGTCTGTAAGCATTCTGCTTTAAACAAAATGCGGTTGCCCATCCATTCATTTAACAGCGAAGATTCAACAATGGGCGTTTTTTTAACATCGCTCTTAATGCGCGCGTAAGCGTGTTTTATATCGTCGAAACTGGGGGAAGTGCTCATTTAATACCGCTCTTTTAATAATGTGTTTTTAACACGCTAAGGTTTACGTACCTTCATGTATTAAATATAAAAAACTATACAGTGCCAGATACGCTTCGATTACGCTAGAGCCTATTCCAGATCGTGTATTAGGCAATTCATATTTATTTCATAATTCTACTTTAGTCTACCTCAGCACGTTTCCAGAGGTAGGCACATGTTAAACAAACTTAATCATCGTATTTATGCCTTACCTACAGTTTTATTTACCTTCCTTGCGCTACTCTTTGTATCTGCGGGTGTGTTTATTCAAAACGACGAACGTACTGCGCGTATTTCAAAGGCCCAGTCGGTAGCCGAACAGGTTAAAATAAGCCTAGAGGTTTTCTCTAGCGAACGCATTCAAGCACTGCATAACCTTATGCAAAACTGGCCTACCTTTGAACCTAACCAAGTTGATTGGTTTAATGCGCAGGCCCTGTCTCTAATGGGCATGCAAAAGGGGGTTTCTTCATTAGTATTTATCAATGCTAACGGTGAGATAGCTTGGGTGGCGACTCCCTCCAAGGGTATTAAAACCCGCATAGACAACAGCTTGATTGGCCAGCCAATGGAAGCACTAGGCTTAAACATATCCCGGTTTTCAGAGGGCTTACAAAGTACGCTTTTGTATTCAGACACCGCTGAGCATCACTTTATCGTTGTAGGCAGAGCTATCAGCCCCCAAGAGCCAAAACATGGGTTTCTCGTAGCAGGCTTTGATGTACAAACTATTTTAGGCGTAATGTTAGGCGAGCTAGTGGGCCCGCAGTTTAACTTTCAGCTTCAGGGTGACAACGAAATATTGTTCCAAAGCGGTGAGCTATTGAACGATGGCTCCATTGTAAGGCTTGAGCCATTCACCTTCTTAGAGCGAGAGCTTTTTCTCAGTATGCAATCTCAACTTAGCCTTTATAACGCGGGTTTGTTGATAATAATGATTGGGCTATTGATGTCAGCACTGGTGAGTTACGTTCTGCACAAACAGCTTAAGGGTGCAGTTCACCTATCTGTAAGCCATCAGCGCTATTTAACGGCCAGTGAAGCTTCACTTGACGCTCTACTTATTTATCAGCCTACAGATGATGACTTTTCGCTCGTGGAAGCAAACTCATACAGCCGATATTTATTCCGTGGCGCCTGTGACGCATTGCGATTTATGAGTTTGGCAGAACAAGCCCGTTACTTAGGTATGCAAGATCAATTTGAGAGCGTAAAGAATGTGGCTGCTAATGGCGTGCCTTACGAGGCTCGTATCGCGGTAGGCAGCGATAAAATAATGCCAGAATGGATTAAAATACAAGTGGTCAAAGCCGGCGAAAACATAGCAATTACGATTAGAGACGTTACCGAGCGTTTCCGTGCACAGCGTGACCTAAAAGAAAGTGAAGAAAAATACCGCCGTTTGGTTGACGGTATGCATCGCCACTTTGTGTATACCAAAACTGTTGACCATAACTTTGTTTATGTAAGCGCGGGAATTGAAAAGATCCTTGGCTTTACGGCGGAAGACTTTTGCGAAAATGAATCTCGCTATGTACGTCAAGTGCCAGACGAGTTGTTTAATATACAACAAACTATAGCCCATGGTGAAAAGCCCGAACCTTATGTTGTGTGGTATCAAGGCCGAACAGGCGAGCCGTTAGCTATCGAGTTCTCTGACACGCCGATAAACGATGACCAAGGTCTGTTAGTTGCCGTTGAAGGCATAGCTAGGGACGTTACCAAAGAGTTAGCTTTACAGGAAGAAGTGTATTTTCAAGCTAACCACGACCAGCTTACAGGCTTATTTAATCGCTATGCCTTTGATGAAAAGTTAAGAGAAATACTCGAAGACACCCAAAACCTGCCCAAGCCACATGGCGATGAAAAATGTTTAACCCCTGCCGGTTTTGAAAAAGTGGCAAATATAGAAATACCTCGTGCTTACTGCCAACAAAGCGTGATGTGTTTTATCGACATGGACCGATTCAAACTGGTAAACGATAGCTGTGGTCATCCGGCTGGCGATAAGCTGCTAAAAGAAATTTCTACTATTTTTAGACAGTATGTAAATGGGCAAGACTTACTTGCTCGCATAGGTGGCGACGAGTTCTGCATCATATTTCGCAACCAGAGCCTAGACGAGGTAACAAGGCGCCTAGATAAGCTTTTAGTGGCTATTTCAAACTACCGTTTTGTTTATGACGACAAGTTGTTCTTTGTAGGCGCAAGCATTGGGGTAATAGAAATTAACGAAACCACGCAAAGTGCGGAAGCGCTAATCAAAGCTGCTGACAATGCGTGTTACAAAGCCAAACACTTGGGCCGAAACCGGTATTTTGTGTTTCATGATACAGATTCACAAATGGCTATTAATGATAGTGAAAACCAAGTACTACATGCGTTACATCACGCTTTGCAAAACGACGGCTTTGAGTTGTACAGCCAAGCAATAATGCCGCTCAATGTATCCGATGAAGAGATGGCTGACCACTTACAGCACTATGAGATCCTACTTCGGCTTAACGGGCAACAGGGCGGGCTAATTAGTCCTGGTCTATTTATTCCGCTAGCTGAGCGACACGGCTTAATGAACAAGGTGGATATGTGGGTAGTGGATAACACCCTAAAAACACTCGAAAGTAACCCCTTTCACATTGATAACGTGGGTAAGGTCGCTATTAACTTATCTGGGATAACGCTAGGTGATGAAATGGCGCTGCACAACATTGCCAAGCGTATGCAAAGTACTTCGGTACCTGCTGAGAAAATTTGTTTTGAGATTACAGAAACAACAGCGGTAACTAATTTGAGTGCCGCTAAACATTTTATTTCAACATTGCGCGATTTAGGTTGTAGCTTTGCTTTAGATGATTTCGGCGCAGGTATGTCATCATTTACCTACCTCAAAAATCTTGATGTTGATTACGTTAAGATTGACGGCTCCTTTGTGCGAAATATCGTTCACGATCCTATCGATCATGCTACAGTAACAGCGATAAATAATATTGCGCACAGCATGGGGAAACAGACCGTGGCCGGTTTGTGGTCGATAACGCGACTGCTGAGGTACTACGAGAGCTTAAAGTAGACTTCGGTCAGGGCTTCGTTTTAGATAAACCCAAACCGCTGGCGCATAGAGTTCAATGGCGAGTTAAACTTGCCTCTGCCTAAAAGGAAATGTCATGGGTTTATTTGATACCATCATGGGTAATGCAAGCGAGACGAGCGCTTCAGATGTTCAAGAAGAGCTTACGCCTATACTTGCTGCTAACGAAACCGTTACCTCTGCGTTTAAGCTAGTGCGCGATTTAAGTGTATTCACGAACAAGCGCCTAATCCTTATTGATAAGCAAGGCCTTACCGGGCGCAAAGTGAATTATCACTCTATCCCTTACAAATCTATTACCCAGTTTATCGTTGAGACAGCAGGGCATTTTGATACTGACGCCGAGCTTAAAATTTGGCTGTCGGGCAAAGCCGATCCTATTGAGATTGAACTAAGTGCATCGTCTGCTCAGGCGGTACAGCAAAACCTAGCAACCCAGATGTTTAGCTAGTATCTGCATTCTGTGAAAATTGATTGATGCTTGTAAGCAGCAAGTGAAGAAAGTCTAATCACCCTACAAGTGCAGAAAGCGCTACAACGCAAACATGTACAAAATAAGCGTTAATTAAAGTGACCAAACAAAAAAGCGATGCCTTAATAAGCATCGCTTTTTGCTTTTCACTCATTTCTAGGGCTTGTTGAGTTTGTATGTACAGTAGAGTCAACAGGCCCCAGGCTCTAACCGTATTAGTCTTTCAAGTTACGGTTAAAGAAGTTAGTAATCGTTTTATATAAGTGAATGCCCGTTTGCTTACCACGGATACTGTGCTTCTTGCCTGGGTAATCCATAGTTTCAAACGGAATTGCCAAGTCTTGAAGGTGCTTGTATAGCATGGTTGAGTGCGTAAACAGTACGTTGTCATCTGCCATGCCGTGGTAAATTAAAAGGTCGCCTTTTAAGTCTTTCGCGTAAGGGAATACTGAAGATGCGGTGTAAGCATCGTCATCTGTATTTGGGTTACCCATATAACGTTCGGTGTAATGAGTATCATACAAACGCCAGTCGGTTACCGGCGCGCCCGATACACCCGCTGCGAAGTAGTCACCTGCTTTGAACATGGTCATTAGCGTCATGTAGCCGCCATAGCTGTGGCCATGAACACCAATACGCTCAGCATCAACGAAAGGAAGTGTGCGCAAGAACTCTACGCCTGCAACCTGATCGTCTACTTCAATAAAGCCCATTTTTTTATAAATAGGATCTTCAAAGCCTTTGCCGCGATAGTTAGAGCCGCGGTTATCTAGCGTAAATACCACATAGCCTTGATCAACCCAGTGTTGGAATAGCAAACCACGGTTACCCGCCCAGCTGTTTGTTACCACTTGTGCGTGCGGACCGCCATAAAGGTAAACAATAACCGGGTGTTTTTGCTCAGGGTTTTGCTTAGCGCTGTCAGGCGTGTAGATGCGATACTTAAGCGTTGCGCCATCCTTAGTAGTAATGTCACCAAACTCAGGTGCTGTCCAGCTGTCCATATAAGCGTGTAGCGGGTGGCCTTCTTCAACCTTGTTCTCTTCAAGCCAAGTAATTCGCTCGCCGTTTGCACTGTTTAAGCTTACCTGTGCAGGGGAATTAATAGTTGAGAAACGGTCAATAAAAATTGAAGCATCTTTGCTAAACGCAGCACTATGATACGCGCCTAACTCAGTTACGCGTGAGATATCACCGCCATCTAAAGGTACGCTGTAAACATGACTTTCTAGTGGTGTGTCTTTGCGACCAGAGAAATACACGCGGTTGTTTGCGGTATCAATAGCTTCAACGCTATCAACTACCCAATCACCTTTGGTTAGTTGTTTAATTAGCTTGCCGCTGTTGTTAAATAGGTAAAGGTGTTTAAAACCGTCGCGCTCAGATGCCCAGATGAATTGGCCTTTTTCTTTTAGGAAGTAAAGGTCGTCATGCAGGTTTACCCAGGTATCGCTTGTTTCTGTAAGCAATACGTTTTCTTTTTTGCTGTTCAGGTCGAAGGCGCGAAGCTCCAGTGTTTGCTGGTCGCGTGTCTGCCACTGGTAGGTAAAGGTAGTGCTATTTGGCATCCACTTACCGCGGGCAAAATAAATGTCTTTGTCTTTACCTAAATCAACCCAAGTACGATCGCCAGAGTTGATGTCTTGAATAGCAAGTTCAACCAATACGTTTGGCGTCCCCGCTTTTGGGTATTTTTGTTCAATAAGTTTGATGTCGTCAGCATAGATTTCAGAACGCGTGATCACGTCTACTGGGCTTTCATCAACCTTGGTGAAAGCAATTTTAGTTTCATCTGGCGACCACCAATATCCGGTCATGCGGCCCATTTCTTCTTGGGCTACAAACTCAGCCATACCAAATTTTATGTTGCCGCCGCCTTCTTTGGTAATTGCTGTCTCTTTTCCTGACTCTATGTGTTTAACATAAAGGTTCTGGTCGCGGATAAAAGAAATATAGTTGCCTTTTGGTGATAATTTAATATCAGTTTCAAATGCTTCAGTATCAAGAAGCTGTTTTGCGCCTTTTTCACCTAGCTTGTGATAGAAAACATCTCCGCCCAGCGGGAATAACAATGCTTTACCATCGTCTGACCATTGGTAGCTAACAATGCCGCTACCAGATAGGCGCATGCGCTCACGTCGCGCTTTTTCTTCATCAGAAAGGACTTCTTCGCCGCTTTGAAGGTCGTTTGAGTCGAACAGCATGCGAGTTTGACCGCTTTCAATATGGTATTCCCATAAATCTAGGCGCTCGTAGTCAGTTTGCTTACCTTTTAAAAAGGTAACACGTTGGCCGTCGGGGGATACTTTCAATGAACGTGGCGCATTGCCATCAAGTGAAGGAGAAGAGAAAATGCGCTCAATAGTGAGCGTTTCAGCGTTTAAAGCAGTAGAGAGCATAGCGGCTCCAATTAAAAGGGCTTTTTTCATTTTTATCTGCATATTTGACTGTCGAAGGTTTGATTGTAGTTATATCAATTTATGATACAAGGTGCGACGTATGAAATCCGCAATGGTGCTAGGAGCGACAGGTTTAGTAGGACGAACGCTTGTAAATATGCTGTTACAGGATAGACGGTACAATGAGGTAACCTGCTTAGTCAGAAAACCGCTCTCCTCCAGTATGTTTAAAGACCCTCACAATCGCCTAAAGCCTGTAGTTATCGACTTCGACAATCTACAGGACTATCAAGGCTACTTTAGCGTAAATCATGTGTACTGTTGTCTGGGTACCACGCTTAAAAAGGCGGGGTCTAAACAAGCCTTTCGCCGTGTGGATTTTGAGTATGTTCACGTTGCTGCGCAGCTTACCCGAGCTCAAAGGGCAGATAGTTTTGTGTGGATATCTTCAGTTGGCGCTGATGCTAAAAGCAGTAACTTTTATTTACGGGTGAAAGGCGAGCTAGAAAACGCCATTATGCGTATGCCTCAATTACCCCATGCCTCGGCAGTTCGACCTTCATTGCTACTGGGTGAGCGAGATGAATCACGAACGCTAGAAGATATAGCGCAGAAAACCGCACCTATTTGGCAAAGCATAATGAAAGGGCCGTTAAAGAAATATCGCCCCGTTCATGCCGTGGATGTGGCCAGAAACATGATGTCGCTGCAGCGCTGGCAATAGGCACAGCTAATAAGCGCTAGCAGTATATGTCACCAGCTTAACGTGAAGCGCAATCCAACTTGGTATAGAATGCGCGCCTTCTTAACGCACTAGGTAATATGACTTCCGAATGTTCCGCTGTAAACAATTCACCGTAGCGCAAGATAAATGCGCCATGAAAGTGAATACCGACAGCCTAATTTTAGGAAGTTGGGCTAACCTTCGTGCAGACATTAGTCACGCCCCGCGTATTTTAGATATTGGTACGGGCAGTGGCATTTTAGCCCTAATGATGGCGCAAAAAGCCGAAGGCTTTTATCCATTAAGCGGCGGTGATCTTGAGCTAGATAGCCATGGCGCAGACAGTTCAAGTGCGGGCAGCACTGAGAAAAAGAGTGCAGAGAAAGAAAGCACCAGCAGCTTTGTTTCATCAGGGGAAAGCCTGTTAAGTAATAACAACAATACAGCTGGAGTCGATGCTATCAAAATTGATGCCATCGAAATTGATAAGGATGCCGCGGCGCAGGCAGCAGTTAACTTCAAAAATTCAAAGTGGGCAGGGCAGCTACATATTCACAACTGCGATGTGGCGGGGTTTGAACCAGCCTATTTGTATGACACCATCATTTCCAACCCGCCGTATTTCGAATCGCCAGCGAAACTTTCAAAAGCATACAACAAGCAAAACTACAATCGTTCGGTAGCAAGGCAAACATTTACGTTAAGCCCCAATGAGCTTTTTAACGCTAGCAGTGCATTATTGATAGAAAGTGGGCAAATGTACTGCGTTTACCCTGCGTCGATGGAAGCTGACATTATCAAAACCGCCGCTAGTCATGGCTTATTCTTGGAAGCGATGCTTTATGTACAGCATACATCGGATAAAGACCCATACCTTTGTGCATTTCGCTTTAACAAAGTAATGAAGAATGCTGACGGCGGACATGCAGATTGCACTGCGTATGCAGACCATCAGCTTTTTACCACAAAGGTTGCGAATGAAAATGCGCTGGTTATTAGAGACCGCGAGGGTAATTACACAAATGAATACAAAGCCCTTTGTCAGCCTTTTTACCTTAAATTTTAATGAGCTTATATAAATGAACATAGTTGCAGAAGGTTTTGGCGCGATAGCCGTTGTTTTAAACTTTATTGGGTATCGCCAAACCAATGTCGACAAATATTTGCTTATTTCAGCGTTTGCTTTAAGTGCATTAAGTGCCCACTTTTTCATGTTAGACGCAATGGCTGCTGGCATCGGTACACTACTCGCAAGCGTGCGTAATTTTATTGCTATTAAACACAGAAGCAATGCTATTTTGGCTTTCTTCGTAGCAGTGAACCTTGGCTTCCTCGCCTATGAATGGTTTGTGTTAGAACACAGCTGGATAATTTTTATAGCCTATGCGTCGTCACTTATTTTTACCGTAGGTTCATTGGTTATTCGAAACACACATACCATTAGAAAAGTGTTTCTAGCAGCTGAAACATTAGGGCTGCTATACGCCTTATCTGTAGGCAGTATTTTCGGTACTGTTTTTAATATCAGTAATTTGATCAGCATATTAAGTAAGCTTAGAAAGCCTTAATACTATTCTCACCGCACCTGTCTAATCAATTAGTCTAACTTAGCCTTCTTTCAGCTCAAAATTTGAGCAGCTTTAGGCCGTGAAAACGTCTCGCAACACTTATCCAAATGGTCCGTTTTTTGGCGTCAGAGTATACGTCAGGCCTTATTTTTAAAGGCTTATACCAAAGTTTAATGAGCTAAAGTCCAATTTTCTTTTGCGTATGTAAGCGTATCATTATTAATCAGTAAGTATGGTTTCAGCAATTTTTCCTCCGGATGTGCAGAAGTAGACTTGTGGTGTAGTAGTCAGGAGAGCGTGCGCAGTGAAATTAGTCGATAACAACCAACAAATTGATCAAACTGATCTGCTTGAGCAGTCTTTTCAAAGCGCTATCGATAGCGGTACTGCGGTAAATGTGTTTGAACGAGCACAACATTTCAGAAATACAGCGCCAGCTGGCAACAAGCCACGCTTGGTAGAAGTAAGCACCAGTCTTGAAACCGAGAACCTTTGGAAAAAGCGTCTTAAGATGCTATTGGATGCGGAAAATAATCTTATAAAAGTTATACGTTTACGTAAAATTACTGCTATATTTACGGTTCTGAGTATCGCTATGTTTTTATTTTCCCTTTACGTGGCTCCTTCGATGTCTCCAGCAGTTTTCTACAGTTTAATTGCTGTTGCAGCTTTCGGTTTGGCGACCTACCCGGCATGGTTCTTAGTTTCGAAAAGTAATAAAAAACGCAGAGACCATATCTCTAGCTTGTTTTACAAAAGTAACCACGAAGTTGAAATAGTCGACGGAACCATGAAGTTAATAAACAGGGCGAACTATGCAAGTGTAACTCAAATACACATATTGGATCGCAAACTTGGATTATTCGCAAGCTCATAGACATCACTATACCTCCAAGCTAATTTTGCTGCTTTTGGTAGCCTCTTGTTTATTAGGAGGCTTACTTTTAGCGCCAATGGACGCTCTTGGCCAACTATTGGCCTCTATTACTATCCTAATCTTCATCTCGCTTTGTAGTAAAGAAGCGCGCCATACTCAGAAATACCAACATTTATTCCGTATCTTTGCCCTCGTTTTAGCAATAGCACTTAGCGTACGATATTTGTTATGGCGGGGTATTTATACACTCACCTATTCAGATATTTTATCGATGATTGCAGTATGGCTACTGTTCGCAGCAGAAATATATGCTGGTATCACTTCGGTATTGGGCGCTATCGTTAATGCTTTCCCGTTGAGTAGGCCATTGCTCTCACTAGATGGTATGGATAAGGCTACGCTACCAAGCGTTGACGTTATGATTCCGAGTTATAACGAAGATGAAGACATATTAGAGGTCACAATTCGTGCCGCACAAATGTTGGACTACCCAAAAGATAAGCTTCATATTCACCTGCTTGACGACGGTGGTACAGATCAGAAAATCAACGCGGATAACCCTATCTCGGCAGCGTCAGCAAGGCAGCGTCGACAAGACTTACAGTCACTTTGTTCGCGCTTAGGTATTACCTATCACACTCGGGCGAAAAATGAGTTTGCTAAGGCGGGCAACGTTAATAGTGCAATACAAAATACAACGGGAGATTTGATTGTAATCCTCGATGCTGATCACGTGCCTACTTCTGATTTTCTCGACAGAACTGTCCCTTGGGTGCTTAAGAACGAAAAAGTGTTCTTGGTTCAAACGCCTCACTTTATGGCGAACCCAGACCCAGTAGAGCGCAATTACTTTTCAGCGTTTACGCGCATGCCTTCAGAGAACGACATGTTCTATGGCACTATTCAAAAGGGGCTAGATTATTGGGGCAGTTCGTTTTTTTGTGGGTCAGCCGCATTAATGCGTCGAAAGCACCTGGACTTAGTTGGCGGTATTTCTGGTGACTCTATTACCGAAGATGCAGAAACCGCGCTAGACCTGCATAAAATGGGCTATGAGTCTGTGTATGTTGACAGACCTATGGTAAGCGGGCTTGCTCCTGAAACCTTCGATGCGTTTATTCAACAGCGTATGCGTTGGGCGCAGGGAATGACGCAAATCTTACTACTTAAAAAACCTTTTAAAGCGGAAGGTCTGAAGTGGTACCAGCGGGTGGGCTACATGAGTTCAATCATGTTCTGGCTGTTTCCTTTCGCCCGCATTATCTTTTTATTCATGCCTTTAGCATATCTTGTGTTCGGGCTTCAGGTTTACCATGCCTCTATACTAGAGATATTCGCATTTACATTACCCCACGTAGTTGCAACCTATATGATCTCAACAATGCTCTTTGGGCGAACGCGATGGCCCTTGGTATCCGAGCTTTACGAAATATTGCAATGCGCATTTACATTAAACGCACTCGTGAAAGTTTTCTTAAAGCCTCGAGCGCCATCTTTTGTCGTTACGCCAAAAGGAGAAAGCTTAGAGAAAACCTTTGTATCGCCGCTTTCCAATGTTTTTTACTGGGGAATACTTCTTATTACCTTCGCGCTAGGGTGCGGAGTTTATAAATTAATAACTGAACCACTAACCCGCGAGCTTACGGTAGTCGTATTGCTTTGGAATGTCTTTAATTTAATTTTGTTGCTGTCAGTGTTGAGTGTTCTACTTGAGCGAAAACAGGTACGCAGCCAGGCTAGGTTGCCAGCCACCAATAGTGTAGTGATTAAAACTAAAAGTGATGAAGCTTGGGTGGGTGATTTAGTCGACCTTTCATTAGGTGGAGCAAGGTTGCGATTGAAAGGTGAAGGGGCATTCGTTCCGGAAAAGGCAACACTTTCGTCATGGAGCCATGCTTTAAATAAGAATGTACATATCGCTATAGTTGTACTGAACTACGATAGCAAATCTAAAATACTAAGAGTACGTTTTGTTCCCGAAACGGACGAACAAGAAAACGAAGTCATCGCCTTCACTCTTTGTGACAGCTTGCGTTGGTTATCGTTTCAACGTCGTAGAACCAGGCCTATCTCTTACTGGTTTGGAGCTAAACACGTATTAAAAGTTGGATTAAAGCCAGCTTTATTGCATATGCTTGTATTAATAGGCAAATTAGCCGATAGATTAGGTCTGTTACCTAAGTCGGTAAAGGACAAACAATGATTAAAAAATACTTTATGTTCATGTTGTGTTTGTGCGTATCATTCGGCCTCGCGGCCCAAACCGATACTTACAGGCTAACAGAGTTCTTCGGCGGCGACGAAACCCTGCGCCTTCAAGGCAAAGCCGCAACGCTAGATATACCTATACCTCTTAGTTCAGTTACGAAAGTAGACAGCGCTCGACTGCGGTTAGAAGTATTGAGCTCCCAAGCGTTGATCAAAAAACGCTCTCAACTTTATGTTAGGTTCAACAACGCGACTATCGGTCAGGTGGCTTTTGACCCTCAAAGGCCGTCTTTAGTATCTGAGATAGAAATACCCAAGTCTCTATGGCGAGCTGGCTTTAATTCACTGACGTTAGCCGTAAGCCAGCACTATGCCGAACAGTGCGTAGATGGCAGCGCACCTGAGCTATGGAGTGAAATTAATGCCTATACGTCAACGTTACAATTAGAAACATCAATTGATAACAAACCTTTTAAATTAGAAGATTTAAGCGGTTTCTTTAATCCAGGTATTGGCGGACAGAGGGACGTACAGCTTTACACTGCACGAGAGATTGAAAGTGAGCTAAAGCAACAAACTTTGCCCTTAGTGGCACAAGCTCTAGCGCTTAGAAATCAATACCAACCTTTAATTGTAGAGCACGATACCTTTGATGATGGTTATGTGTTGCCCCAACTAAAAGAGACTGAGAATACCTATTGGGGTGAGGAAAACGTAGCGCGTTATGAACGCACTGCTTGGTATTTGGAACGAAAAGAAAAGCAGCCCGTTCACGTATTGATTGGCACCGTAGATGCGTTATCTCCCGTTTTGTCTGATGAAGTAATAAACGATATTGACGGTGCATTTTTGAAAACCCAGCGAACGCCAGCATTTGTTAAAGATGGTGAAGTAATTGTACCGGCGAGCTATCGGCTTATCGTTAGTGGTACTACACCAATTGAAGTGCTTGAAGCTGCAAAAGCACTAGCGGTAATGGATGACGCTATCAATCCAGTCTCTCAAGTCACTATACTATCCCAAACTCAGATGAAAGCAGACACGCTTCAACGCAATTTTGTGCTGGCTCCTGATAATCATTACACATTCCAAGATTTAGGCGTGCCTACATCGCAATTTAGAGATGAAGGCACCTTCAACAAACGAGTATCGTTTAGATTACCTGCTGACTTTTACGTACCAGAGAATGCCAGCGTTAATTTGTTCTTAGATTTTGGGTATGGCGCGGGTTTCGGACCTGGCTCAGCAATGAATGTGAGCGTAAATGATGAATTGGTTCATGGCCTAGCGCTTAATAATGACAACGGTCAGTCGTTTAGAGATTATCAACTCAGGGTGCCAGCGCGCTTTTTTAAAGGAGGCATCAACAATGTCGACTTTGATTTGAGTTTACGCGCGCCACTTGCGGGAGTACCCTGTGATGATGTTTCAGGTGAGCATTTAGTCTTTCAGCTGGCAGATTCTTCTGCTATCGAGTTTCCAGATGCAGGAAATGTTGCCGTGCAGCCGAATTTGGCGTTATTGTCTGAAACTGCCTACCCGTTTGCACGATTCAAGTCGGCACCTGTTTCCACAATTGTCATTCCATCAGATAGCTACCTAGGTACCGCGCTAACGCTAACGGCTAAACTTGCACAAGTTGCACAAGTTCCTTTATTAAACCTGCAGATTAGAGAAGAAAATAACATTTCTACCGATGGCTCAGCTATTGTTTTAGGCACGCCTGAAACCCTTTCGCAAATTGAGCAGAGCGAATTTAGCACTGCGATAGAGGCGACTAAACGTTGGTCTTATCGATTGCAAAATAATTTGTACAACCGCATACGTACACTTACAGACGACATGTCTTTCAAAGCAATGCGTGTAGATGGGCATACAGTACAAGAAAGTGATTTAGGTGAGCAGGCAGTATTGACCGCCCAAGAGCATCCTACTTCATCTCAAACAGATACCATGTTCATTATTGCTGCACAAAGTCCTGAACTGCTTCAGGCGAGAGTTGCCGACCTGGTTAGTTTGTCAATGTGGGGGCAAATGGCTGGCGACTTCTTTGCTTGGAAAAATGCTCTATCACCATCATTGGTCATGCAAGTTAGCGATAAATATGAGGTAGGGGCAGGTGATGATAATTGGTTGTACTTGCGACTATGGCTTTCTAACAACCCATGGTATTGGCTCATAGGTTTCGTTGCTATTGTGTTTGTGGTCAGCCTGTTTATATATTTACTGTTGAAACGCAGAAACAAACAAGTACAAGAATCATGGTAAATATACACAGCCTTATCAGAGCAATATTTTTATTGGGTATCACGCTTTTGTTAATGTCGTGCTCTACTGAAGAAGATAGCGAATTTAAGTCTCAGTACATTGCGTATAAAGCGCTGTTTATTGATGGTGGGCGGGTAGTCGACACCGGAAATGATGAGGTATCACATAGCGAGGGGCAGGGGTACGGTATGCTCTTCGCCGTTGCCGCAAACGATAAAGACACTTTTGACGCGCTGTGGCGTTGGTCTAAAAGCACGTTAATGCGTGACGACAGTTTGTTTAGTTGGCGTTATCGCCCTTGTGTTGATAATTCAGCTGCTTGTATTGATGACCCTAATAACGCCTCTGATGGCGAACTTCTTATCGCATGGGCATTACTGCGTGCGCATGAGCAGTGGGGCGTAAGCACGTATCTGGAAGACGCTAAAGCAATTGTGGGTGCTGTCGAACAGAAGTTGTTGATAACTAACACCAACAGCGTTGTATTATTACCAGGTGAGTACGGATTTACGTCCGAACAAGCAGGCAAGGACAGTTTGCAGTTAAATTTGTCTTACTGGATTTTTCCCGCTATCACTGATTTGGCGGGAATATCCGCTACGCCCGAACGCTGGGAAAGCGTCTATAAGTCGGGCTTAGCTTTGCTGTCTAAAATGCAATTCTCTTCTTATAAGCTGCCAAGTGACTGGGTGCGTTTTACGCCTAACAATACGGACTCAGACAATAAGGATATTGGCACAGTAAGCCTAGATAACGTGATATCGCCTGAATTCGGATTTAATGCGATCCGCATCCCACTGCAGCTTTCATGGTCACCGCAATTTCGAAAAAACACTCAGTTAGCCGAAGAGTTACTAGCGCCATATTATGCATGGTGGGCTGTTACACCCACGCCAGCTACGGTCAACTTGTTAAACGAGGAAACAGCTGAGTACGAGATGTCTGAAGGTATGAAGTCGGTTCATATTGCAGTAAACAGCCTTATGAAATCAGAAGCGCCAGAAAAGCCTGAGTGGCCCCCAATCGACCGTAACATGGATTATTACTCTGCAAGTCTAACGCTGCTTTCCATGTTAGCGGTTTTGGATAACGCATCGTGAAAGAAAGATTTACACGCACGTCACTTTGTCTAGCCATCGGCGCATTACTCACATCGTTTGGGCCGACGCAGGCGTACGGCCAAACTAAAACAACCTACAAAGAAAAAGATCTAGGCATACTGCCGGTACAACAAGAACAGCCGGATTTAACCGGGCTTTGGTATCACATTAACGAACGACAGATTAAGCTAGCGAACGAAGAATTTACGCGTTTAAAGGCTCGTTACCCCCAGTGGAAGGTGCCGGAAGAAGTAGAAGCTGAGCTTAATAGAATTAATGGCCGACTTAAAGGCACTATTAAGACTGTAGTTTCAGTGCCGAGAGTAGATAAGTCAGGCAAACCTGAGGCTGACTCTACGCCCCATGATTCGCTCGAAACGCCCCAAAATCAGGTTGCCAAACCTGCCTCAGAAGCGCTTCCACTAGAAAGGTTTGCGCAATTAACGCCTAAAGCTAGAGCGACAACGCCAAAGCAAAAAGTAGAAAGGCTTATTGCGTTAAGCAATCAGTTAAAGCGCACTGACTTTTACTTGCTCATGGGGTGGACTGCTATCGACAAAGGCATGTTAGAGGTTGCTAACCAACAGTTTACCTCAGCCTTGCAGTTGGCTGTTCGAGATATTGATAAACAATCAGCGCAGCAAGGTTTAAACAGTGTGAGGGGAATAAAACTTCAGCAGGCATTGTCGCTTCGAGATACGACATCCTTAGCACAGTTATTCAAATCTGACACCAATGGCTACACGAAAGAAGTGCTACAAGGTGCGGCGTGGCAACAATACGATTTAAAAAATTATGTCTTTGCCGAAGCGCTGTTTAGTTTAGTCGAAGATAACGAAGGCAGATATCTGGCACTTAGCGCACAAAGCAGTGATCTTGCCAAGCAAAACGCTTTCGACTTGGCGTGCAGTATTGATACTGAGGTATTCATTAAACGCTGTGCAGATGGCTTGGCTAGTCGACAGGCCCAGTTCTACGATACAAGGCATTACAAAGAAAGTATACAAGCTGGCGAATCTCTTGAACGTTTGCGGCCTTTAAGCATAGAGGAACGTGCGTTAATTGGCTGGGCTGCAAAAGAAATACAAGACATTTCCACCGCAACGTCGGCCTTCGAGCAAGTGCTATCGAAAACGCCAACCAATACGGTTATTGCGAATGAATTGGTTTCATTGAATCAAAGTAATGACGCTACATTAAATCGCTTGGCCTTAAAATACGGCGCAGTAAAGAGCATTTTGCAAGCGCGTAATATTCGAAACGCGTGGCCTAGAAAACAATTTTGGTTAGCTTATCAAAACGACGACTCACAAGCGGCTACCGCACAAACTAAAGATGGCTTAAGTGCAGTTTACGGTATGAATACCCGCAGTCGAAGTGGTGGCGAGGGGCTTGGTAACTTTGATGTACTGGCACAATACATAGGCATTGGCAGTGGTTATAAAAACTGGCTTTGGCAAGTTTCATTAGACTATAAGCAGTTCTACAGTGGTTCTCCTCAAGTTGGTGATTGGTTCGGTGACAGGCAATTAGAAAGTACATCTTTGGGCATAAGTGGTTTCGAAGACACAGGTGTTCGGGCTGAAGCCTATTATCAAGCACCAGACTTCAATTTTTACGCGAATTTGGAATATGCCATGTTCGAGCAACCCGTTGGCGCTAAAGTAACCGGGCAAATCTCGGCAACAAAGTTTTTAGCAGATACAACCGTTGCGGCCACTCTATTTAGAAAAGCGAAAGAAGACAGTCTATTGAGTCAGACCGGAACTTTTTATGCTAACCGAGAGCAGTCTTGGGGCTATGTGATAGAAAGCGGTGTTCGTGGATTAGTTGCCCATTCCATAGCCGACAATATGTCGGTTGCGGGAACTGCGCAGATAAGCCGATTAGAAGGCGAACTCGTTGCTGATAACAGCGCGTTATCACTTCGTGGTGACGTGAGTTACGACATAGCTGATAAGGTATCTTCTCGCCTTGATTATTGGCGTATAGGACCGTTCTTAAGCTATACAAGCTATGACAAAAACTTAAGTGGTTTTACGGTAGGCAACGGGGGCTACTTTAGCCCGAGTCAGTTTGTCAGTATTGGTGGCTATTCTGAACTGCTAACTCTAGAGGCACTCAACTGGCAGGTTAAGCTGCGCAGTTCACTTGCGCTCTCTCGTGTTAAACAAGACGATGATCTGCGCTTTCCGATAGGGCTAGCGCACTCTAGTGTAGAAGAAGGTGTTTCTCTTGGAGAAAGCACAGATACAGGTTTAAGCGGCAATTTTATGGCTGAAGGTCAATACCGTATTGACCACAACTGGATTGTGGCTGGCTATATTGGAAAAGCGTTTGCGGTCGAATATCAAGCGTTTGAAGCGGGTATTCAAATAAGATGGCGAGAAGGGCAGGGTAGTGGTGTAACAAGTGATGAGCTTTTGCTGTCTTCACCAAGATTAAGCGGCTTTGCTTTGTAAAGCCGCTTTCATCAAAGACCAAGTAATCCTGTTTAGACCTTGCTAACTTGTCGACGCCTAACCAGCATAAAGCACCCTGCGCCAAATAAAAGGGCGATTGAAGCGGGCTCACTGACGTTGATAGCGCCAAACTGGTAGTTATTAATTTGGCCTGTTGGCGCGTTGTAGGTTTCGCCTTGGTCATTAACTAATTCCACAAGTGGCGTGACCAAACTATTGGCAATCACGTTGCCATCTACGTGACCATTATAAAAGCTAAGCTCTGCATATGGTGCCAAGACGCTACCTTTCACGCCAACACTGTGCAGGGTTAGATCTTCAGCATCAACAAAATTAAACAAAATATTGTTAGTGTAAAGTCCATCGTGACGTTGGCCTATGTTGTTATCGTTGTCTCTATACTGGCCATTTTCTGTAAAATATTCGTTTTCCTGCGTAAATGCAGTATTGAAGAAGCCAGTATTAAACAGCTCTACCGTATCCCCGTACACATTGATAATGTTATAGCTGGTGGTAGAGAAATCGTAAACAATGTCTTTGTCGGCAGCACTGAACCAGTCAGAACTAATCGAATAGATATTCACATCATCGGAGCCAGAAAATACGATGGTGTCGAGAGTATCGATATTACTGTCATTACAACTGACTAACGCATTTGGATCTGAAGCGTCGGTACAGGTCAGTGTTGTTGTTCCATTTACGCTCATCGAAGCAAAGTCTTGAGACTGCGCCGTTACTTCATTAGCGATGGAATTAAAATCGAGATTGTCGACGTTTACTGTATTACTGGAAGACTGCACTGCGCTCCCCGAATAGCCAGCGTTATCCACGGTAAGCGTTGTACCGTATGTTATGGAGCCATTTACACCCGCTTCACGGATGGTAACGGCTTGCTCAGACTGGATATCACCGTTATTAACGCCTGCCTTCTCTAATGTCACGTCACCTTCACTGAATATACCGCCGTTTTCCACACTACCGTAGGTTACGGTGGTAGTACTACCACTGTTTAGTGCTCCATCGAACATTACGCCATTAGCACTAACCATTCCTGAAACTGTAGTTTGTCCTGCGTGAACATGGCCTCGGGTGTAAGTAAGATCGCCACCTACATAAAGTGCACTTGAGGAAAGATCGGTAGGGAGTAGAAGACCTACATCAAAGTCGTCAACCGTTAGGTTTCCACCTACGGCTAACGAGCCTTCAACGTCAGAACGCTCACCTTCGTAATCTTCAAAGATGAAAGCGTTGTAGTTAAACGCTTCGCTTAATTCAATTTTTGCTGCAGACACCTGGGGTGCTGACATTACCGCTGCAACTACAGCAGTGTAAATAAGTTTTTTGTGCATAATGGCTCCAGTGACATCAGAGTCTGGAACCGAGTTTCAACATGGTTTATCCAGACACACCGAATGGTACGATCTGAACAAAATTCGCGCGATAGCACAAGAGATACTTTGGTATAAGAGAGGATACGAAAAAGCCACCCGAAGGTGGCTTTTACTTAATTTGTATTTGATTAATAAAGCGTTTTAGCTGCTCTTTTTAACCAAAACAGATACTTTGTCGATACCAGCAATTTTAACTTGGTTCATTACTTCAACTACTGTGCCGTGCTCGCTGTCTTCGTGAGCCTGGATAGCAGCAGAATCAGTGTTGTTTTCTGCTAGGTATGTTTGCGTGTTCGCAACCACACGACGAATATCAACCTCACGGCCACCCATCGTGATAGTGCCGTCAGCAGCAATACGAATAGAAAGCGCTTTAGAAGGCTTGTCGTTTTTCGCTTGATTGTCTTCTGGACGGTTTACGTCTAAACCTTTCTCTTTCACGAACGAGGTCGTTACGATGAAGAAAATCAACATGATGAACACAATGTCCAACATGGGGGTCATATCAATCTGAGCCTCGTCTTCAGCCGAGGTATGCTTCTTTCTTTTCATCTCGTCTTCTTTCTTCTGTTACGTTCGAGCCATTTAGTATACTGCTTGTTACAAAAATATACAGACTTTTGTATAAAAACAGTGTGCTCATTAACACTTGTTGTTGAAAAAATACTCAGTTTCACGGTAATAAAACAACAAACTAGGTTTGTTTGCGTGAAATAGCGACACCTAATTGGTAAAAATACAACATCAATGCCTGATTGAGTGATGTACGCAAGTTACCATGAGGGTAAATGCCAAGTCTAGCTTCCGTTGACTTTTTTGTACCTTGCACTAAGAACGCATTTTTGATCTCGTGATCTTGAATGCAGGCTTCAAATGCGCGGGCTGCCATCTCCTGAGGCATAGCATAATAATACATTTTTAGCGCGCGATCAGCTTCTACGGATCGCACAAAGTACTCATTTGGCCTTTTTTGATCATTTAAAAACAATAACGAGAAACAATCGCTCAATTTTTGATTCAAAGGGTGAGCGTTCATTGGAGCGTTATCCAGCCACGCTTGCGTGGCGAAACTTCCGGCGGCAACGCCGTCGAACATACGAGGGGCAATGTAGTGATCAAATGCGTGAAACCACTCGTGAGCTAGAGCTCCCGCTCCTGCGTGTTTTGCTAGCGCTAACTGCCTTTTCGCGCTGTTGTAGTGGGCGCTACTGTGTTTTTGGCCTCCACTGCCAAAAGCAAGTGATAAAGAGCCATTTAAAGACAGAACTTGCTCATTAATATTAAGGATCGCAACCAGATCGTACAGCGCGTCAAAAAATAAATTGGCAGCGATCTGTTGTTCTTCCGCAGTCACCCATCTGCCAACCGTGATCGTAGCGAAATTAAACAGTTTGCGTATATCTTGAAACGATACGTCGGCACCGTCTCGGTGGCTAGGGCCGTTGCGATAAAACTGCTGATGAAGACGGCCTTTATTTTCCAACGCTGATATCCAAATGTATTAGGTAATTAAGCCATCGAGACCAATAGTTGCTCACACCAAGCTTCAATGCGGGCATCGGTTTTGTCGTATTGATTTTCATCGTCAAGAGACAGGCCGACAAACTGGGTTTTATCTTCGGTTAACGCTTTAGAGGCGGTAAACTCGTAGCCTTCGTTGGGCCAGTACCCCACAATATTACAACCCGAAGGCAATATCGCATCGTGAAGCATGCCCAATGCGTCTTGAAACCACTCTCCATAACCGAGTTGATCGCCTAGCCCGAATAGTGCAATGGTTTTACCTGCTAAATCTAAGCCGTGAACCTCTTCCCAGTGAGATTCCCAATCTTCTTGGAGCTCACCAAAATCCCAGGTCGAAATTCCAAATATGATGATGTCGTATTCGGCTGTGCGCGTCAGGTTTACATCTTTAATGTTGTGAAGGTCAACAATGTCTTCGTCAAAAAGGCTATTGAGCTGCGCTTGGATCTTTTCTGCTGCCATTTCGGTGTAGCAGGTTGTTGAGCCGTAAAATAATCCGATGGACAGTGCGCTATCACTCATTAGATACCTCTTTTGAACTAATCGTCTTTAGAAGCTGGGAATTCTACCTCTTTACCGTTGCTCAACAAAGCTTTGCACTGAACATCGGCGTTTTTCTGTGAAATTTTTAATACGCCGATGGCGCAACCGTTGAATAATTCGCCATAACCCTTGCTAGGTTCCCGTGCTTTTACCGACATATTTCGACGTCTTGTGAAAAGGTTCAGGGGCGACTTGGAGCGATAAAGCACACGGTTCAATCTATCTAGCCACTTAATTAGCCCATCCGGGAACGCGTTTTTCAATCCGCTGCAGGTGAACTGAGTGATATGGGGACTGTTTCGCCTAAAGCGTAAACGCACATCGTACACAAAGGAATAGTGCACATCTCCCGACAAGATAATGAATTCAGGCGGGGTTTTGTAGTGCCTGAATATGTTTAACATAACGTTGGCAGTACCTTTATGGGCCATCCAATTTTCTGCATCAACCGTCAGCGCCTTGCCAAAAAACGTGAATATTTTTTGAATGGCCTCAATAACTTTAACCCCATAGATGGGGGCAGCAGAGACAACGATGACAGATTCTTTGCCAATAATAGAATGCTGGAAATCACACAGCGCTTCCCAATCCATTAAGCCCGAAGGCTTGTTCATATTTGATTCACTGCGCCAGCGCTGTGTTCGCGTGTCTAATACTTCAATAGGAGGCGTGGTATCTAAGCGGTAATGCCATTGATCAAAATCTAAAAGATCGCTTATAACTTCATCGTGTGCAGTGAAGCCATCTTCACTTATCGATTCGTGTACTTTTGCGATCAGCGGCGCGACTTTTTTAGGTGCATTGCCCCAACCTTGGCATAGCAAGTAGCCAATGAGTGCATTGCCGATCATGCGTTTTGATAAAGGGTTGCCGTAAACTTCTTGCTCCCAACCTCGTGTTAAGTTCCAGTCGTCAGTAACATCGTGATCGTCAAAGATCATATAGGTAGGAATGTGCGCTAGTGCTCGGCGCACCTGGGGTAATTGCTTAACGAACCCGGCAAGCGCGTCATTTTCTTTATCGAAAATGTTCGAATACTTTTCTGGAATCCCATTTTTATCTATGGATACGTTGGTCCAAAGCGTATCGGACCACACCAGCAAATACATAGCGATGATCTCTGCACTGCCAATTAAATGGTTTTGTGCATTTACCGACGTAAACACAGGCTTTTTCTTGGCGCCAAAGAAAATTGAAGATAGTACCGTGTTGGTCGCTATTTGCGGCAGAAGCTGTTCACGTTCATAAAACCCAAATTCATGAGTTGCAAGTTCACTCGTATTACCCACCACTGCGCCCTCAAGCGCTTCGTGGTAAAGGCCTAAACGCTCTATCACACTGTGAATGGCTTTAAGCATAGGCCCTGCTACATCATCTGCGTAAATTTGATCCCCCGTCATCAACAAAAGATCGGGGAAATTCTTTTCTTTTTTAAACGCGTTCTTATGAAGCACGTCAACCTGCGCCAGCGCATCATCTTCGTGAAAGTGGGGCTTGCGGCAAGAGCCGTGCAAAATAGTTTCGGGTGTTTCAGTGTAGTGAAAGCTTGGCGAAGATTGACCATCGTAGAGTATTGCGCGCTGTTCTTTTTCCCATGCGGCTTGGGCAGACGAATCGTCAAATAACAGTTGATAGCTAATTCGCGCTCTGTCTTTAAAAGGATCAGCGGCGTAAAAAGAGATGAGGTGAATGAAGGCAAAAGACCCTACGCGTACCGTTTCACTCTGACACTCACCCGCTATTGTATGGTCACAAGACGATAGTTTCAGCGATGGTGCTTCGGCGTTACTAGTGACTACCCATATATGGCTTTCAGTAGGCGTCACTTTTCTAACTATTGGCCCTGCAATGACTTGGGGCAAGTGCTGCGTAGGAATGGCTTTCTCCTTCAATACTCGTTTTGCTAGCTAAAACACTTTTTTCGCACCTATATTGAGGCGCTTTACGATCTTGATTGTGTTTTACAGATACAAAAGCAGTCGCTAATGTAAATAACCGCTATAACCTTACTCTTTTTTGTGCATAAACGGTATGCTCGATATACTCCCTTACAATTTTTTCAGTTTTAGCTTTTGCTCTCGCTCTAGTGAGTCGAGAGGGGACTTCATATTATGCTTAAATATTTAACTGCCACCGTTTTAACCGCGATGCTGGTCACCGCATGCAGTGAGCCCAAAGATGTCATTATTAGTCCAGAACCCACCGATTTGACAGAAACAACGGTAGGGAAGTGGATCCTCGATGAATCTGGAAAAGTGATGTTTGACCCCCAAACATCAGGGCTAGTAGTGCTAGACGGACAGCTAGTAACCATTGCAGATGCAAGCGCGGATGCTACGCAGCAGTTGAAGTTACATAGCATTTCACCAGACACGGCAACGCTAAGCGCGTCTAGTATGCGCTTTTCATTCTCAAGGAGCGTGCGTCGAAGCTGCTTTTATGGCTACTTAAGCGAACAGCCAGATTTAGAAGCGTTAGCGGTAGACCCTAGAGATGCTAATGTCATCTATACCGTCACAGAAGACGCTACCCGTACTGGCGCCTTAAGCCCTCGTTGTGAAACCAAGTACGAAGATACAGGCTCTACGGACTACCCAACCCTATTGGTTAAATTAACTCGCAAGGACAATGGTGATGTTGAAATGTCAGACGTACGTCCAATACAATTTCCGAAAGAGTTCGAAGTAGGGAACTTCCCCAATGATGGCATTGAAGGCCTCACTATGGCAGAAGACGGCACTTTGTATTTGGCATTGGAAAAAGACAAAGCGGGACAGCCACGAGTCTTTACATTGTCTGTCGATAAAGACTTTTTCTCATCGAGCGATTTTGCGACCGTGAGCGAACCAGACCTACAGCTTCCTTCGTTTACCTCGGGAAATCACCCCATAAATGGCTTGGCTTTATATACGCACTCAACAGGCGCATCATATTTATTTGGCGCTGCAAGAAACGACAATGAATTATGGGTAATCGATACCACTGGCAACAAGCCAACAAAGCGCATTCCCATTATTTTTGATGTTGCCAGTGACCAGAGTTGTGAACAGTACACAATGGATAATTCATCAATGGAAGGGTTAGTCACTATTGATAGTACGCTATGGATAATTAACGATCCGTGGGAAAAGAATTACATGAAAAACGCGACATGTGAGGCGCATAAGACGCGTTATGAAGATTTAGCACCGTTACTGTTTCCGATAGAAATCAATGACGTTTGGTTTGATTAGCGTCTATCTACTCAAGATGACCTTCAAACCGAAAAAGGGTTGCTACCAAGCAACCCTTTCGTTTTAGCCAATCTGTAAACGCCGCTAAAAAAGCTGACTTTACTTATGCATCGCTGCGAAGGCGAGAAGCAAAAGTCTTTTTGAATTTTGCAAGCTTAGGTGCAACCACCATAGAGCAATACTGGTTCTGCGGATTGTTTTTGAAATAATCCTGATGATAGTCTTCGGCGTCATAGTAGTTATTCACGGCTACTATTTCAGTGACTACCGGGTCGGGCCAAATTTCTTCCTCTGTGATTTGTGCAATAATTTTTTCAGCTTCCGCTTTTTGAGCATCGTCGTGATAGAAGATTGCGCTGCGATACTGAGTACCCACATCATTACCCTGTCTGTTTAGCTGAGTAGGATCATGAAGCGCGAAGAAAATTTCTAAAATTTCACGGTAGCTGATGTTGTCTGCATCAAACGTTACTTGTACCACTTCTGCATGGCCAGTATTTCCCGTACATACCTCTTCATAGGTTGGATCGGCTTTTTCACCTCCAGCATAGCCAGAAATTGCTTTTTCTACGCCTTCGACAGTGTTGAACGCGGACTCGATACACCAGAAGCATCCGCCTGCTAAAGTGGCCACTTGTAAATTTGCCATAATAAAACCTCTCTTAATCTTTGCTTGTAGTGTGGGTGCCCCTAGGTCACAACACAAGTCATCCAAGCGTATTTTTTTATCGTATAAACGAATATTAAATAAGAATAACGTGCGACGGCTTGAAACGGTTTTAAACTGAACACGATAAGAGCGCTGATAGTGCAAGGCAAACGCGTTCTAATCTATATTTTTCCATGTTTGCATGGGCGAAACCGTCTTCGAGCGATAAGCGTCGTAAGTGGCAGAGGTAGGTAGAAGTGATTATTTTTTATGATGGTTATTGCCCTTTGTGCATAGCCGAAATGCGTCATCTACGCAAAAGAGACAAACATAACAAACTCACACTGGTCGACATTCAGGCCCCTGACTTTGCAAGTCGTTATCCAACCATGGATTGGCATGCGCTTAATGCCAGAATTCATGGCCTTCGCGAGGATGGCACCCTAATTACCGGACTTGATGTTACCCATGAAGCGTGGAAAGCAGTGGGTATGGGCTGGATCTATGCTCCGCTTCGCTGGCCTGTTATTCGTTATGCCGCCGATGCTTTCTACAATGTATTTGCAAAACATAGATATACCATTTCTTACCTTTTAACGGGTAAAAAGCGCCAGTGCGACCGCTGTGTACCGGGAGAGCCGAATGGAAAATAACGTACTTATAGTGGGCGCATCTGGCGGTATAGCGTCTGCGCTCATAGAACAATATCGCAGTGCAGGCGCAAAGGTGTTTGCAGTAAGTCGTGCAGCTGCATCTGAAAGCAACAACCTAGAGAATGTTTCGTATCATCAAATTTCTGAACAGAATGATAAGCACATTTGCGGTTTTGTAAAACAACTCGCTGAGCAAGACGTTGTGTTAAATACGGTAGTAATAACAACCGGTTTTTTGCATAACGAAAACGATGGTATTCACCCAGAAAAACGCTTAGAAGATGTCAGTGAGGAAGCCCTGACAGCGTACTTCGCGACAAATAGCATTATTCCCTCTATATGGCTTAAGCATTTAGTCAATGTTATGAGTAAAGAAGGGTCTACCCTTGTTTGCCTAAGCGCGAGAGTAGGGAGCATATCAGACAACGGGCTTGGCGGATGGTATGGCTACCGTGCATCGAAAGCCGCGCTCAATATGTTTGTTAAAACAGCATCGGTAGAGTACAAGCGCAGATTAAAAGATGTCATGCTGGTATGCTACCACCCAGGTACTGTTGATACAGGACTGTCAAAGCCATTCCAAAAAAATGTAGCCGCTAAAAAACTCTTTACACCAGAGTTTACCGCCAAACAGCTTGTTCACCACCTTTCAGCGCTTGATCGGGAGCAAGCTTGCCATTTTATTGACTGGAATGGTGAAGTGGTAACTTGGTGATACGGTCTATCATCGTTTCAGCAAGTTCAACATCAAGACTTTTTATTTCACTGCTGTTACCATGCTATTTTGGGAATGGTGCAGCGTATTGATACGCCCATAGAGGTAGCAATACAACGCGTTGACGCCACACGTGAGTCATAACAACAAACGCCATCCTAATAATAAATAATACCAGTTCGCTCGGCTTGATTCCGACGAGAATCAAGAACGAACAACAAGTACAAATTGTGAGTGCAAAAAAGTGATTGTTTTATACAAGGCTAATTTGTATGTCATAAGGCGTGACAAGCGAACTGTTATAACAATAACTCAACAAGAGGAATGGATATGAGCGGGGCCAGAGAACAGTTCGGATCGCGCATAGGTTTTATATTGGCTGCTGCAGGCTCTGCAGTGGGCATTGGTAATTTGGTGGGTTTCCCTGTCGGTGCAGCTAAAAACGGTGGTGGGGCTTTCCTTTTAATGTACGCCATTTTTGTTTTTGCCATTTGTTTACCGGTTATGCTGGCGGAGATGTCAGTGGGCCGCCATGCTAAAAAAGACCCATTAGGCGCATACAGCGCTATCAGTGGTAACGAAAAGAAGTGGAAACTTGCAGGCTGGTTTGCGATTGCCACGCCGTTTATGATTGCGGTTTTCTACATGGTTATTACTGTATGGCTTTTTGGCTATTTATTTGAAGCAGTTAGCGGAAACTTAGACAAACTAGCAGACCCCAATACCTTTGGGGTGTTTATTAATTCAGAGTCTATTTTCGTCTACATGGCTGCTGTTGTTGGTGTGGTTTACCTTATTCTTCAAGGTGGTGTAAAAGAGGGGATAGAAAAAGCGGCGAAGCTGCTTATGCCAGCACTTTTCGTAATGCTTATCGGCCTTGTTATCTTCGTACTAACCCGCGAAAATGCAATGGCTGGTGTTGAGTTTTATATTGTTCCTGATTTTTCAAAAATTACGGCGCAAGTGGTCAATGGCGCATTGTCACAAGCCTTTTTCTCACTATCGCTGGGTATGGGGATTCTTATCACCTACGGTAGTTACATCGATAAGCGTGCGGATGTACCAAGCGCAGCAAAGCTTGTTGCATTAACCGATACCGCTGTGGCTTTTACCGCTGGTTTAATGATTCTTCCTGCCATATTCTCTTTTAACCCAGATATCAACCCTGATGAGTTAAGTGAATCGTCTGTAGGTATGATTTTTACTTATCTGCCTAGTATCTTCTTAGCACTACAAGACTCCATAGGCTATATGGGCGCTTCGATAGTCGCGAGCCTGTTTTTCCTACTCGTGTTCTTTGCGGCAATTACGTCTCTAGTGTCTATTTTTGAAGTACCAGTCGCAGCACTAATGGACGAAAAAGGCGTGAGCCGTAAATGGGCGTTAGGCTCTTTAGGTAGCATTATGATTGTGCTGGCAATTCTAAGTGCATTGTCGTTTGGTAAAGTTGATATGCTGACGTCATTTATGCACTACGCAGGCGCAGATAAATCGCTGTTTGACGTAATTTACGATGTATTCTACGACACTATTT
This sequence comes from Alteromonas macleodii, assembly GCF_903772925.1. Taxonomy (NCBI): domain Bacteria; kingdom Pseudomonadati; phylum Pseudomonadota; class Gammaproteobacteria; order Alteromonadales; family Alteromonadaceae; genus Alteromonas; species Alteromonas fortis. The sequence continues at coordinate 3,903,609 of NZ_LR812090.1, read as the reverse complement.
TGCCGTTAAACGGCTTGCTAATTTGCTTGTTCGTTATTTATCGCTGGAAGAGTGCTAATTTTAATGCTTCTTTGGAAGAAGGCAGCAGCGGCTATAAAGGCAGCTGGTTTGAAAAGTATGTGGATGTTTCGTTGAAAACCTTTATTCCGCTAATTCTACTTGTGATTTTTGTAAACACGGTGGCGGTGAAATACTTTGGTGTAAGCCTGTTCGGTTAAGCATGTTCACCATACAAAACTAATGTATTTGCTGTGTGCTAGCAGTAAATTCGGATAAAAAAACGGCAAGCCTGAGGCTTGCCGTTTTTGTTTCTTTTAGCGATTAGCCCTTAATTCATGGCTTTTTGACAACTTATTGGCGAATACACCTCAATGAATCTACAACCGTCTTAGCGAGCCAAGTAAACATACAAGCATAAGCCTTAAAACATGCTATAGGGGTCACCATAGGTAGGCGAGATGTTAAGCCTTTCCCAACTTTGCGTAGCGTCGATAACCTTGCCGCCAGGTTGAGCTTCTGTATCAGAAAAGTGTGGTGTGTCTATACCCATCGCGTTAGCTGCATCTACATAATAAATACCGCGCTTAGGGTGAGATAAACTGCAAAGGTGTATAACGTCGTTTAGCGGCTTGTCGCAAATAATCGAGGTTAACGCAGACACAATGTCGTGCACATGGACAAGGTTAATTCGTTTATTTCCTGCATCCAACTGTCTTCCACTTAATGAACGAGCTGGGTGACGATCTGGACCTACTAAACCCGCTAAGCGAACAATACTGATATTAGTTTGGTCTCGCTTAGACATTAAATGGTTTTCAATAGTCACGTGGGCTTTCGCCGACGCAGTTTGTGGGTTCGTGTCACTTTGTTCCGTAAGGACGTTATTCGTGTCATCGCCGTAAACCGATGTGGTACTGATAAAAATAATGTGCGCGACGTTTGCGCTTAGTGCAGCATCAATAAGTCGCAGCATATTTTCAGTAAATGATTCGAGGTTGGTGTTTCTTCTACCAGGGGGAATATTTAACAATAACGTCGCGTTTTGTAAGTGGCTACATAGTACTGATGTATCATCGCCCAGTGCATATTCTATGGCGGTGACACCTTGTTTCTTTAACGCGAGGCGTTTCTGTTGGCTTCGAGTAGTGCCTATAATATTGACCTTACCTGCCAGTGCGTTGCCTACATAGCCGGCTAACCAGCCATAGCCACTAATTACTACATTCTGAGTCATCGATTAAATTCCCCTTTTGTTTAGGGCTTAAGAGTACATCAATCGGGGTGCGGATGTCGTTAATATGCCTACCATTAACTGAAAAAGCAGAAATCTGAAAGAGGTGAAATATTCAAAAGTTAAATAGCGACCGGTATAAAAACTAAAAACCGACTGGTTTTTCAGTCGGTTTTCAAAATAAGTGATACAGAAAGGTAAGTAGTTTGTTGTAGCGGGTTTAGTTCGTGAGATTACTCGACTACATTTTCATTTCTTCGTTGTGGCCGTGTTGCTCATGGTGATCTCTGTGATCAATATCCAGCAGGTTCAAGTCATCAAGCCCTGATATAGATGCCTGCATCTTACCTTCGGCATAGTCGGCTTTCTTCAGCACTTTACACAAAGCCTCGCCTTTTTCTTCCAGCAAAGCGGCTTGGCTTTCCAAGCGATATTCTAAATCTTCACCCCAGCGCTCCATCTTTTGTTCAAACTCAGACATATCACCCCCTTCCCACAGCATTTGTGTGCCAACCGCGATAAGAATCCGGCCCATAGATTCACTGATCAAAGATTCAATTTGTGTTTCAAACTCTTGCTCCCAGCTCTCGTCAAACCAGCCTGGCTCGTCAAATTTCGTTGAATCTACGCGAATATTGCCCGCGTCATCATAAAATGAGGTGTTTAATTTAGTTTCTAGTGAGTTGAACAATTCATTGAAATCATCACCCATTTGGTCACCGCCCAGCAGTTCAGTAAACACTTCAGTCACTGCTACGTTGGCAATTTGCAGTCCTTCACTGGCAATGGTAAGAGTCATAGGAATAGCAATATCAATGTTGTTGTAGTATTCACTTACCCATCGTTGCTGTTCTCTGTCTAGCGAAACTGACTCGCCATTAATGGTCATATTGTGTTGAGCATCAATGGTCATTACTGAACCATTGTCCATCTGAACCGTGAGGTCGCCTTGGTAATACTGAATATGGCCATCTAGCTCCATGTCGCAACTGTTGTTCTGAAAGCTTGTGTCATGCGCGAATGCGTGGCCACTTATCAAAGCACTGGTAACGGCAACAGAAAGTAGTAGTTTGTTAGACATTGTTCATTCCTTAATTTAGGTGTAACACATTAACTTTGTTCTAAACGCTGCGATGGGGTGTAGGATCACTATCAAATAAACACTAGCGTTATTCGCTGATATATCTTTACTATCTTTACTGTCTTTACTAGAGCAATGGCCTTGCCAAAATTTAAAGTTAATATTTTTCAGTGGGTTAGGTTTTGAGAGCGGTTTTTTAGAGCAATTTTAAATTCACTATTTAGTGAAATTGCTAATTAATTAGTAGTTTTGACTAAGATCAATTAATACCAATAGCGATACATTTAAGCCAATCCAAGCATGGTTAAATCTTATTTATTGGTGCATAATACCGCCAATATTTTTAAGGGGTTATCACAATGGCTGATTGGATTAATGCAATTATGTTTGGTGTTGCGCTAATTGCCTTTACGCTAGGGCTAAGCAGCATCGTTATGGGCTTTATGACTGCTAAAGCAGGTGCTGAAGGTATGCAGGAAAAAATCGAGTATGGTTTTTTTGGCGTTACTGGTTTAGTACTTTGCTTACTGATGGCCTACGCACTGGCTTAAGCGATAAGCATTATGAAAAAACCGGCTATTACAGCCGGTTTTTTTTCGCCCTTAAACAACAGTGATGTAAGTTCTACTAGCCGTTGTCATTGCGGCTGTGTTCGCTTTTGTCCTGCGCTTCTCTTGGCGCCCTTACTTATCTTGGTGTATTGGCACTTTCGTCATCAATACGGTGTTGAGCAGGTTCCTGTCGGGCATCGTTTCCTTCAGAGCTGTTAAACACGCTATGTTCACGATGGGCAAGCAAGGATAAGTGCCCATCACGTTGATAAGCGCGTAAGTCGAACAGGTCTAGCATGGCCATGACATGGTCAAAAATATCTGCCTGAACTTTCTCGTATTTAACCCAGTCTTTTTGAATACTAAAGCAGTATATTTCTAACGGTAAACCAAGCTCATTAGGCGGCAACTGCCTAACCATAAGAGTCAGTTCTTGGTTAATATCTGGGTGTTTACGTATATAAGCCTCTAGATACGCCCTAAAAGTACCAATGTTGGTAAGGCGACGGTTGTTCAACAGATCCGATTCATCAATAGAATAATCTCTGTGATAGGCACGAAGCTCGTTCTTCTTTTTCTCGACATACTCATTGATGTAACGAATTTTCGAAAAGCGCTCTAGCATGTCGTTGTCGCAAAGCTTGATAGAGTGCACATCGATATATATTGCGCGCTTAATTCTACGACCACCAGACTCCTGCATGCCCCGCCAATTTTTTACCGCTTCAGTGGTAAGGCTATATGTCGGTAACGTGGAGATGGTCTTGTCCCAGTTTTGCACTTTAACGTTGGTCAGGCCTATCTCGAGTATTTCCCCATCTACTTCATACTTAGGCATGGCAATCCAATCGCCCGTATTAAACATGCGGTTGGCGGCTATTTGAATGCCGGCAACAAAGCCTAGAATGGTGTCTCTGAAGATGAGTAGTAAAACAGCTGCAATGGCGGTTAAGCCAGACACAATAAGCAGTGGGCTTCTATCTACAATCAAAGAAATACTAAGTAGTATCGTAATGATCGCGAAGGCCAGTTTCGTTACTTGAATGAAGCCTGTAATAGGGGCGCGCCGAGATAGGGCAGAAGCATTATAGACATCTTCTACTGTACTTAGCATGGCATACAAAGCTAATAGCCCACTATACAGCATGTAAAGTTGTGCACTCTTTATCATCATTCCGTGTATGACAGCTTCATCGTCAATGAGAACGGGGGTGGTAACGTAAATAAAGAGAGCTGGGAAGAGATGCATTAAACGCCTAAAGAAGCCGTGTTCTTGTAGCGCGTTATCCCACTTATTATTCGACTTATATACCCAGTTGGCTATTTGAGGGCGCACTAGCAGGCGCGCAACCACGTAGATAAGGATTGCTACGAATAGTATAGAGCCTAGAGCAAGCAAATTGTAAAGCGGATCTTCAGTGGTTAAATTAGGAAAAACGTCTTTAACCAAATGAATGAAATGATCGCGTACTGAAGCACTGACTTCCATTATTTACGACTCCAACAATTTCTTTATACGGTTGTCTTTATTTTCCCACAGACCATTTAACCAGTTTTGGAAATAAAGACGAAACTCAGACTCAGTGCGTTCTGATTCTTGTTGTAGCTCTGGCACTGGGGTAACGTTTACGTCGATAACGATTTTTGTCATCTGTCCGCTTAGCATTGCCATCATGGGGTGACGTTTATTTTCAGGGTAAAGTAGCGAGATATCTAGCACGTTAGTAAATAGCTCACCCATAGCTGAAAGCGTGAAAGAAACCCCGCCCGCTTTTGGTGGCAGTAAGTTTTCGTAAGGGCTTTGCTTAGATAAATGCTTTTGCGTTGTGAAGCGCGTTCCTTCCACAAAGTTGATGACGGTAGTAGGAACCGTTCTAAACTTTTCACAATACGCTTTAGTGGTTTCTAAGTCCTTGCCTTTCTTGTCTGGATTTTTTTCCAAATATGCGCGGGTATATCTATGCATAAAGGGCATGTCGAGCGCCCAAGCGCCTAACCCAACAAAGGGTAACCAGATGAGCTCTTTCTTAAGAAAGAACTTAGGCGCGGGAATGCGGTGTGTGGCAAATTCAATAAGTAGAATAATATCTAGATAACTTAGGTGATTAGCGATAATTAGATACCAACTGTTTTTTGAAAGCTCACCATGAACCGAACACTCAATATCAACCTTATTAAATAGCCTGATTAACAGCACACTGATACGCCCAAAGCTAAACATTAGGGCATGCATAACCTTGTTCCAGGCAGTTCTAATTCTTCCATTTGGTAACAGCAGTTTTACCAAGCCAAGTAGAATAATTAGTCCGCCCCATAGAGCGAGGTTCAGAATTTGCAGCGTGGTGTGCAAAACAAAAATAAAAGGCGCAAGTACTACACGGATCATAATGGTTTCTGAGTTGCGTTAAGTGAATCTAAAAGCTGATCTTTGGCGTGCCATTGTTCATTTAGCCACGTTTGAAAACGGGCGCGAACTTGCGGATCATCAAAGTAACTATCGTTGAATACGCCATTTTCCATAATGTCTTTAATAGGCATAACCTTTATATTTACGCGGATGTCGCGCACTTTGCCACTCACGAAGTCCCAAAAAGAAGGAACGCCGTTAGGGTAGTCTATTGTGACATCTATCAATTTATGTAGCTGGTCACCCATGGCCGATAACACAAAAGCAATCCCGCCTGCTTTGGGCTTAAGAAGATGCTGAAAAGGCGAGTTCTGCCTATCGTGTTTTCCCTGCGTAAAGCGGGTGCCTTCTACAAAGTTCATAATACTAACGGGCTTGTTGCGAAACTTCTCGCACGCTTTGCGTGTAGTTTCCATGTCCTTTCCTTTGAGATGCGGGTTTTTAGCCAAGAAAGACTTTGAATACCGCTGCATAAATGGGAAGTCGAGCGCCCACCATGCCAATCCAAGAATTGGTACATAGATTAGCTCTTTTTTAAGGAAAAACTTTAAAAAAGGGATTTTTCGGTTGAATACACGTTGAAGAACAAGGATATCGACCCAAGATTGGTGGTTAGCAACGACGAGATACCAATCATCTCGGGTAAGTTTTTCTAGTCCGTTTACCTGCCATTTGGTTCGACCGCTGATGCGCTGATTAAGGTTGTTTACACCAATCCACGCGGTAGCGCAGGCATCGAGCAAATAAGAGATGAAGCGTCGCCACGGGGTTATGGGGATTAATTTAAAAATCGCGAGAATGAATATAGGCGTTGACCACAAAACTGTATTCAGGAAATAGCAGATAACCGAAATAGTGCCAACAATATGATGCAACAGGGCTTTTACCATTGTACTTACCTCAAAAATTAGGCGCTTAGTGTAAACGAACTTGATCTAAAATCCGATAGAGCCTTTACTGATTCCACAATAAAGGTGCAATTTTACGAATTCAAGGAGCTGAAATGGAGCTAATTGGCGAAAATAAAGCATTTGGGGGCCAGCATTTGCGCTACACCCACAAAGCTGAAACCACACAATGCGATATGACTTTCGCAATTTTTCTACCCCCATTTGCCTCTAGAGAAAAGCCGGTGCCGGTATTATATTGGCTATCGGGGTTAACCTGTACCGATCAAAACTTTATGCAGAAAGCGGGGGCAATGAAGCTTGCTGCAGAACTGGGTATGGCCATCGTGGCACCTGATACTTCACCTCGTGGTGAAGGTGTGCCCGATGATGAAGAAGGCGCTTATGACTTCGGTCTAGGAGCGGGCTTCTATGTAGACGCAACTCAAGCTCCGTGGGACAAACACTACAACATGTATAGTTACATTGTTGATGAACTGCCAGCGCTTATCGAAAGCGAATTTCCTGTAACTAAAGAGCGAGCAATTAGCGGACATTCTATGGGCGGGCACGGGGCGCTTGTTATCGGCATGCGTAACCCAAACAAATTTGTTTCAGTATCAGCGTTTAGCCCAATCTCGAATCCGTCAGATTGCCCATGGGGAGAAAAAGCACTAGGCAGATACCTAGGTGATGGCAAGGCAGCATGGAAGGACTACGACGCATCTTTGCTGTTAGCAAGCAAAACCCATAGTGTGCCTTTGTTGGTAGAGCAGGGCACAAAAGATGAGTTCTTGCACGAACAGTTAAAGCCTCAGTCTCTGGTACATGCTGCGCAGCAATCAGATACGCAGCTTACGCTAAATATGCACGAAGGTTACGATCATAGCTATTTCTTCATTGCATCGTTTATTGAAGAGCATTTAGAGTTCCATGCGGGACATATGGGCCTAATTTAAGCGTGTTCATTTAAGTTAAGAAGTGCACTAAAAAGCCGGAACAAGTTCCGGCTTTTTGTATTATTTTGCATAAAAGGCTGTAAATTACTTGAGCTTTCTTGCAAGTGAGATGAACTCATCAATCGCAACGGGTCGCTGATATAAATACCCTTGGCCGTATGCGCATTGGTGATTCTGTAGAAACTGCTGCTGTTGTGGCGTTTCAATGCCTTCAGCAATTATTTTGATATTTAGATTATTCGCAAGCCCTAGAATCGCCTGAACGATAGCTTGGTCGTCGGTGTTCTTCTCTAGTTCGCTTACGAAAGAGCGGTCAATCTTAAGCTCATCAATGGGCAACTTTTTCAAATAGACAAGTGAGCTAAAGCCTGTACCAAAATCGTCAATTGATACAGTAATACCCATAGCTCTAAGTTCATTTAGTAATATGGATACTGTTTCCAAGCTCTCAATGAATACGCTCTCTGTAAGTTCAATCGAAAGGTTAGAACCGAAAAGCTGGTGGTCTTCCAGGGCATTCTTAATTTGGTTTAGTAGCGCTAAATCTGATACTTGTCGGCCGGATATATTGATAGCTAACCTGATATCTAGGTTAGATGCCTTTAGTGCCTCAATGGCGGCACAAGCTTCATTAATAAGCCATTCGCCAAAGGGAAAAATGAGCTCACTTTTCTCTGCTAATGGTATAAAAACTTCCGGCGAAATAAACTTACCTTCTGGTGTTATCCATCGCGTTAACGCTTCGCACTTGACGATTTTTCCAGTGGAAAGGTCAACAATAGGCTGTAGGAATAGTTTTAGCTCATTGTTTGCAATCGCTCGCCGCAGTTCTGATTCAAGTTCGTAAATAGCATTATGCTGACTATGCAACTCTTCGCTGTAAACTAACGAGATGTTTCTGCCCTGATATTTAGCAGCTTGAAGTGCGACATCTGTACATTGAAGTAATGTTTCTGCTGAAGAGCAATCTTGCGGAAAACTTGCTTCACCAATGTTAATACCTAAATTAGGCTCGCTGCCGTTAAGCACGGTGTAGGTCTTGGTTAGCTTGCTCACAAGCTGTTTTACGTACTCGCTGCTACTTACATCTTTAAACGTATCTATTCGTTTTACGAGTGCGAACTCGTTACTGCCAATCCTTGCAATAAACCCGCTATTTCCAACAAAGGCCTGTAGCCGCAAAGCAAATGATTTTAAGATTTCATCCCCAGATTGGTAGCTCAGCGCCTCATTAATCTTTTTGAAATCGCAGATATCAATAATAAATAGCTTAAAAGGAGTGTCTTCCTGAACTAACCGTCTTACCGTATCGGTGAACAAATTCCGATTGGCTACTTTGGTTAATGAATCCATGCCGCTGGCAGTAAGCACACTTTCTTCTTTATTATGTATGTGCGTGATGTCAGTAAACAAATAAACCCAATGGGTGAGCTCTTCGCCATGTAATACAGGGTGGATAGTGACCTGAAGCCAAACCTTATAATCGTCTACCGGTTGCCAGTATATTTCGCCTTGCCACGGTGCTTTACGTTGCACTAATGCGGGTAGAAAAGTAGACGGCGCGTCGATATCTTTGATTAGCTCCATGATACGTATAGAGCTTGGTGTAGTGCTATTACACAACAGAAGCCGGTGTGAAGCTTTGTTGTCTAAAATTAACGCCCCTTCATTATCTAAAATAACAACACCCGTTTCTAAATTATGAATAGCTTGCTGTATAGGCGGCACGAGCTTTTGTAGTCGAGTGTTTTTGCGCAGCACATTATTTAATCTATGCCTAATGTATTCGTGCTGTCCTACAATTTCATGGTGACTTAACAGCAATTCACGGGCAGCTTGAAGCGTCTGTTGTTTTTCATCAAATTGTTCTTCAACGTTCTTGACCACTAGATAGCGAGAGCCAGAGCCGCTATTTATAGCCAGGGCTTCAAGACGCAAAAGCTGATTTTCGTTTTGTTCGGTCCAAAAACCGGAAGATAGGGTGAACGACGTTTCTCCTTTCCAAACCTCATCAGCATCGAAAAAGAAATCATCTAAAAAGATCGATGGAACGTGCTTTTTTTGCAGCTTATTGTTTTCGTCAAGCGAAACTACGTTCAATAACCATGGAAGTTCCGGTGTTAAACACGTGATGTCGTCTTCAGAGTTACACTTAAACAACGCGCAGTTAGTTATGCCCAGCGCATTTAATAAATGGATATCCATGGCATTCTCCTACCAAAACGCAATTGTACTGAATAAGTTTTCTACATTTTCACCGGTTTTCGCACTTGTTTTAGTAAGTGAAGAAAATCTCTGTGCGTAATTATTCAGCTCTTCTTCACTCCAATGCCAGCTAGTGGGGAGGTCAGTTTTATTCACTACGAAAAAGGCGGGAATGTCGGGGTAATGCTCGCGTGCAAGGTCAAGGATTTCTATACCCTCAAGCAAAGATTGAGAGCGAGTTTGATCAACCACAATAATATAAGCACTGGCGCCGCGAAGGTAGCGGGGATTAAAGCCGCAGTATCTATCAATACCCTCTAAATCCCAAAGGAGAAGCTGAACACCTCGGCCTTCTTTATTGACTTGTTTTTTGTCTATTTTTACGCCAATAGTTGTCTTGTACTTTTCGGAAAAAATACCTTCGACAAACTGCTTTACTAGGCTTGTTTTACCAACACCAGTGGGCCCTAGAATACAAACTTTTTTCTGTATCACCGCAAAGCTTCCTTACTATTGCTCACTGGATATTAAAACATTTAACATAACTGAACGCCCCATTGATGCCTTCTGCAATGGCAGCTCTCCTAAGCTTACGGGTATAAGGATATCACTTTCTACACCAAGTGAAATTAATGAATTCACAACATTCTCTGCTCGTTTTTGGCTCAAGGCACGATTGCGTGCGCTTGAGCCTGAATTGTCACTGGCACCCATTACAATAATACTCACAACAGTATTTGTTTTATCCGCAAGCATTAATAGTTGTTTTATATCGTTTGCCAGTGTCTCTAATTTTGCTAACTGTACTTCAGAAAGCGCTTCTTGGTTAGTAGCAAAAAGTACATTTTGTGAAGAAACTTTATTAACGAGTCGGTTTAACGTTGCTTTTTGAAGCGCAGCATCATCAACGTTATAAGCCGGTTTTACGTTTAGGGCAGTAGTGTCTACGGAAACTGCTGATATACCTGGGATTGCGCTTATTTGCTGAGTAAGGTCTATCGCGGTTGTGTTATACACGGCTCCTGATATCAGGAATCTGCGGTTTTCCTCTTTTTCTATAGTTATGCTTTCAAGCTCGTTGAGTGGGTACTGGTTCACGAGCGTTTCAAGTTTACGCTCTACCACACTTGGTTTTAAAGAGACAAAGGGCTCTTCAATTACCGTGACCTTTTCTGCATCGATTCCATTGTCGCTGAACCATTGATCAATGCTGGTGGAAATAGGGTCGCGCAGTACTTTTGTATGTACAATGCCATTTGATATATAGGTATCGGTGACAATGATACCAGGGGGAGGCGTAAGCTCGTGCAGCTCGCTCTTTAAAATACTTAGCGATAGTCGCATGAAAGAAAGTACCGCTAAGGCGATGAAGATTACCAAAAGCACGGCAGCGCCTATCAAGCGTTTTGACTTTTTGCCTTCGCCTTCTTTTCTTTCGCTGACCAAGCAATCCGCAAGGATAGTTTCGCATCCCTCAAAAGGGGCATTGTCTCCCTCATAATTGACTAATGGTTGTTGGTAAAACTGATGAAAATCTTCCAAAGCCTGCTGAAGCTTACCGCGAACCTCAGGAGGAATACTTCCCGTTACCGCTGCGACAAGTAACGCTTGAGGGCCAATTTTAATCAACAGCGTAAAATCTTCTGTTTTAATCTCGCCCAGCTCGTTATCAGACTCGGTAGCGGTGACACCAAACGCATCTGCAACAAAATCATTGATAGCCACAAGCATTGATGAAATGAGATCCGCATCTTTTTCTTTATCCGGATCTGAGGAGATACTGTGAAGTAACGTGCCGGTTTCTCGATGAATGACGAGCAGCTGTTGAACTTGATACTGGTAAATTTGTGAAGCAACATATTCAGAGTATTTAACGCCAGACTGCCAGGCTTTAAAGCGCCACGAGATACTTTTGGGGCTAAAGCTATTCTCGATTAATGCATTGGTTCGCTCAACAAACTCAACGAGAAATGAAGAAACGGCTTTTCTTACTAACGTACCGACCAACGGGTAAAGTGTGCCTACAATCTTTTCACTGTTAGCTTCAATAGAGCGGTGCAGTGATTTTTCGACAAGGGGAACAAGAACTTTGTTAACCGAGCCATCTTTTGTTTCCCGTTCAAATAATGCTTCAGAAACAACATTGCTCACAAAGCCCTTTGCATCGCGATCAAGCTTCTGTTGAACGAATTTGTCATCTCGTCCAATAAGTAGCTCTCTGACTTTTTCAAGAGAGTTGTCCGGCAATTCAGACGACGGCACCTTGTCACTCATTAATTAATGATCAGTAGCGAGGTTGGTTGCCATGGTTGAAAGTAAGTTTGCCAGTGTTTTCCTGTCAGTTTTACTCTCTGAAAGCTCGCTAGTAACTTGCTGAAGCTTTTCTAACAACTCTTGATGACGCTTGCTAAACAAGTTGTCTAGTGACTCCAATTCTTTCACTACATGAGCTTCTAAAGCGTCGTTGTCGTTCTTCGCTGATGTTTCAGCGATTTCCAGTTCACTTTGCAGCTTATCGGTAGTGTGCTGAAGCTGTTCTTGTACGTTACTGTTGTTGTCATTAGCGCTGGCTAGCTGATTAGAAAGCTCTGAGATCTGATCATCGATAAGTTTACGTATATCACTGAACTGATTATCAAGATGCGTGTTTAATTTAGCGAAGCTTTCATTTACACGAGACTCAAGGGCAGAAAGATCTGCGCGAAAAGCACGGTTTGTTTGACCAAACAATATTTCTCTAAGTTGAGCAAGTTCGTCAGCTGGTTGGGGAGCGCTCTGCGTTGCGTGTACGTCTTGCGCTTGTTGATCCTTCGGCTTCTTGTCCGCCATAAAATGTCTCCGGAAGGTGCAGTACTTTTGCTTTCAATAGCGAGTAATCTGCGATCACATTTTTATTTGTGCTAATAATTACGGTTATTACTTTATACAATAGCCGCTAATTACTTATTTTGAAATACGCTAAAAGCATAATAGTGGTAAATACCTAGTTAAAAAAAGCAAATTTTTCAGAGGGTTGTTAATAATTTAATAGTGCAAGGAGACTTCAAGCACTATTAAGTGAGGCTGATAGATAGACCTTCGAATCTAATGAAAAGTTAAAGCGTTAACTAGTAGGGTTTTGTAGACAGAGCTAACTCGATATCTAATTGGTGCGGCAAGCGCACAACTTTAAAATTATGCTTACGTTCATCAAAAGTCACATAACTTCTTTTGCAAAACTCTTGTAGCCATGAATACATCGCAAAATATCCATGTTTGTGATAGAAGAGGTTAGCGTTCTCTACGATTGCTTCTAAATAATTGAGTGGGGGCGAATATTTAAAGTGATATTGATGTAAGACTTCATCATCTATGAGAATAAAATCGAAGTACTGTTTATTAAATCGCTCTGCAAAGTCGGTGTCTTCACCACCATAACCTGTGAAATCCTCATCAAATCCGCCAATGACGTAGAAATCATCCTTGCGCAATGCAAAAACAAGTGACCAAAACTTCTTATGAGGTAGTGGTGTGTTTGCGTCAAGTTGCGCTCGTTTAGGGTGTGAAAGAGCATCTTGTTCAATTTGCGTATACAAGCCAGACAAAGGAATGTAGGGGAGGTATCTTGCATATGCAGAGGTAATGGTTTTGTCTTTCAGGCCGTTAAGCAATCCTTCAAAAAGAGTAGGACTGCATATGCAGTCAACATCCAAAAATATAACGCGTTCGTGAGTCGTATTTTCAAATCCCAAATTTCGAGCCTTAGCTAAGGGGAGTTCTCCTTTTTCCAGGTAAAGCTGTTTAATGTTCAGGTCTTCATCTTCAACGCGTGCGTTGCGTGTTTCCTCTTCCATCCAAACAATTACGATTTCACTCGGGACTATTGTGCTCTGTTTAATACTTTCAAGCATGTTTTCGAGTTGTTTTTTTCTACCCTTTACTAGCGTAACCACAGAAAAACTCATAAAAAATGCTCCCTTATTAAATTTTCAAAGCTTTGTTCCCACTGCGATGAAGAGCTTGTATCAAACATATCGTTAATAGTGTCAGTCTTTATATCGTTCGAAGCTTTTAGCGCCTTGATGATATTTTCTCCATTGGCCAACTCAGCTTTTGGCAAGTGAACAGCTGCATTAATATCAGATAATTTTATCGCCTTAGCGGTTTGTTCTTCATAGGGACGTGGCTCTGGAATAACAATAAGCTTCTTGCCGGCCGCGAGCAGCTCACATAGGGTATTGTTTCCCCCGCTGCAAAAAATTATGTCGGTGTTCGCAGAGTGCGTTATGTCACTCACCTGTTCGTAGTACGTAATCTTGTCTAAATGATGTAGGTTGGAGCGTTCACTACCAATAGCTGTTATAGGCAATTCTATTGGCAGTAAAGCCTCGCATATTGCATTGATAACTTCATGGTCACTGTGAACAATACTTATGCCGTTGTAATGGTGCGCAGAGTTATTCTTACTTGTAACTAAGCTCCCTAAAAAATACGTTTTGTTGAAAAAAGCATAATCATCAGCTTCTAGCTGTCGTGGGTAGGGAGCGTATAAAGCATTTGCACACTGGTATGCGAAAACCTGAGTAGGATCGATAGATATATCTCCCGAGTGTCGCTGCATTAAAACGGGTATACCTGCACCGCGAGCGTAAATAGTAAGCTCGGCCGAAACATCGCTAATAAAGCCATCATAAGCCTCTTTTTGCAGATGGTTTACAAAGAAACTGGCGCGTAGAGTAGATTGTGCAGATAAAGGAACACCTTCAAACGCGGTATCGAAAGTACGCTTTTTACCCACATCGGATGAAGACCATTTCGACGGCAAGGTAACAATTTTCCTTTCTGGTAGCGCACACTTCACTGCCGGTAAAAAGTCATCTTGCGCAATAATTAATGAAACGTGAGCAAATTTTTCAATAATAGGGATCAGCAGCTGCACTCGTGATAAATGACCTTTGCCATGATGGTGTATGTAAAAAAGGATTTTAGGTTTTTGCTTGTTCATAGATGCGCTCGTATGCCTTAACAGTATTGGAGATATCAAATTGTCGGGCTGCCTTTTGGCATCGGCTTGCCGATATACTGACTGCTTCCCGATAGGCACTTAGTAGTGATTCTACGTCGTCAAGATCTATAGTTTGGGTTAAAGGAGGCACACGAAGCTCGCTGGGAATCGCTTGGGTTGTTCCTATAACTGGCGTACCCATCGCTAGTGACTCAAGTGTTACTAAGCCAAAGGGTTCCTTCCAAAGCGAAGTAATAAAGAGGGCACGAGCTTCAGAGATCCTTTCATAGAGTACTTGCTGTGGTAGATGCCCGCCGTATTTTATCTTGGCATCCAATAACGGTGCGATATCGTTGTTGAAGTGCGTTTCATCACTAATCGGGCCGTAAAGTATCAACGAAATATTAAGCTGCTTCGCCGCGCGAATGGCGGCTTCGGGGTTCTTCTCTTTGCACAGCCTGCCTACCCATACTAAGTCGCTCTGTTTATTTGGCGCTGCAGGAGGCAGTCGTGAGAGGTCAATACCATTTTGTACAACATCAATTGGGGTGGATATGGTCGAACACCACTCATCAGCTAAACGTTGCGATACCGCCACATACCTATCGTCACTTCTCATACTGTTCAATTTATGCGTAAGCGCAAGTCGTTCGGACAAAGGGCTGTGTAGCGTCACAATGTTACGTCTTTGATGAAAATAAGCGAATTCAAACATGGCGTGGTAATAGCTGTGAAAGTGTATAACGTCGTAATCATCCGCATTGAAAAGTCCGAATTGGGCAGCCTGATAGAGCTTTTGACCTTCAGTTTCACTAGTGATGGCGTCAGTCATACGAAAAGCCGACTCTTGTAGGTGAAGCGTATTAAACTTATTGTCTTCGTCGGCATCTTTACATAGAACATCTACCTGATGCCCCGCATCAGCCATACCGTTTGCAAGGCTAACGACAAATGATTCGGTCCCACCTTTAAAGGGCTCTCTCAACGATACGATGGGGCTTGTTACCATTAAAACCTTCATGAAACACGTGCCAGTTTATCGAGGTAAGCGGAACACATAGCGTCTAAAGGAAACCTATGAGCGCGATGTATGACATCCTGACTATGTTTATCTAAAGAAGCGCTTATAGCTTCGGCGAGGCTTTCTACATTGTTACCCCGTGCTAAGGCGCCACCTTCTTTAGATACGACTTCTGGAAACGCGCCCCGGTTAAAAGCCGCTACAGGGGTACCCGTTGCCATGGCCTCTACGGTAGAAAGTCCAAAGGGTTCGTCCCAGCGTACGCCAAAAATTGCCGCTCGCGATTTCTTTAACTGGCTTTGTAACTCCATATGATTCAAATGGCCTAAGTAGTTCACGGCTTTGCCCAAGAAAGGCGATATCTTGTCATCAAAATAGTTTTGATCGTAAATAGGGCCAGCGATGTTGAGCTCTATACCCACAAGGTTAGCTGCCTTAATCGCCAGGTCGAAACCTTTAGAAGGGACAATTCTGCCAAAACTGAATAGCTGATCTTTTGTTTGTTTTTTACCTTCCCACTGGGATAACTCAATACCATTGTAAATAACGTCTATTGTATCGTTGATGTAGGGTTGCCACGCCTCAGCGACGCTATAGGAAACAGCATTGTAATGAACAAAAGGAGACAAAGAAGAGAGTTCTGCCGATGCTTTGAGGCGGCTGTAAGGTGGTGTATGCAAGGTTGTAAGCATGGGAATGTCGTATTTACATGCCCAAACTGTTGGAATAGGGCTGATAGCATTGTTATGAACAGCGTCAAAGCCTTTAAGCCGTATATCGTTCATAACTTTAAGCAAAAAATCATTTTCTATTAGCTCGGGGTATTGCTTGTGGGCTTCGGTATCGAACGGAAACGTTACGAGTTTAGCTGGGCTCTGGATTTGAGAACCCGGATGCGCGTAGACCGTAACTTCTGCATGAGCACTATATTGCGGAACTAAAGACGCAATAAAGGCTTCTAGGCCCCCTGGGAAAGGCGACTTAATAGGAAAGCGGGGATGTGCAATTATGGCTATTTTCATGCGGTCATTTCTCTGCCATGACCAATTTTATGAAGTATGACTTCGGCAAATGTTTCGGGGCATTGTTTATCGTATGCGCGCTTTAAAAGTTTCCAGTCAGCGCTGGTAGCGTTCTCAAACGGTAATAAACCTTTAAGAAAGTGATGGTCAAATACGCAAGTTTCTATGGGGCGTTGGTGATCCTGTTTAACCTGTAGCTGGCCATCGAACTTATGGGGCGTAACTGCAAAACCGCGCCAAGAAGCTTTAGCAACCTTTGCTGTGACAGACTCGTTAAAAACGTCGTCATCAGTTCTAAATACCACTCTTCCGTTAGTTACCGTCTTAAGCGCTAGGTTATAAGCGGTAAACCTTGAGTTCGTGCAGTTTTCTAAATAAGTAACCTTCGAAGTAATACGCTCTATAGTATTTTTATATATGTCCTTATCTTTATATTCTTGGGGCGAGTTATCTACAAGAATAATATTTGCAGTGGGCATAGATACAAGCAGCCTTTCAATATTTTGTAAGGCAGATTCGACCATTTCGTAAGTAACAAAAATAGCACTTAATTGATGTTCCATATCAACCTACTTATGAAGCTGTTCTTTTAAATGGCGTAGTTTTAACTCTAATTTTAAGCGTTCTGAAATTTTCCAGTAAGGCAGCTTCTTCAATAACTTTTCAGACTTTGTTAATTCAGAATTAATTTTTGATGAACTTAAAAATACCATGTGAATATCCCTCTCATGTAAGGCAGTGAATACGTTCAATGCTCTAACTACACCGTGACGGCAAAAAGCTGAAACAGATAACTTTAGTGAAGACAACTAAAGCATAGAGAACTAAAACAAAAAGAGCTTAAGCAATAGGTGTGCCTACTGTATAAGCGTGGACAAAGCCTTCAGATAAGCCCGATTTACTGTGGGAGTGACAATATGAAGAAACGTATGGGATGAAAATGTTGCAGCGGGCGAGGAATAATTACAGATGCTATAAATACTAAATTGAATGATCTAATTTACCTTAGATTAAATAAAAGCAATAAAGGGAAAAGAGATGATCGTCATGGAAAATAGTTTTCACCAAGATTGTGTACAAAAAAATATAGCCATAATTGGCGCAGGGCCAACGACGCTTTATTTTCTTTGCGAGTTATTGGAGAAAAACGTTTTTCCGCAGACTATAGTTATTTTTGAAAAACATGCCGAGCCCGGCAAAGGAACCCCATTTAGAAATGAAAATGCTAGCCCCAATTTACTTTCTAATTTAAAAGAGAATGAAATCCCAAAGCTTAACGTCTCTTTTTCCGCTTGGCTCCATGAAATATATGGTGAAGACCTGGTTCCAACGACCCTAAAGACTTTTCTTTCGTGCGCGGACTATCCTGAGGAGGCAGCAAACAAGGTTATTCCAAGAGCAGTATTAGGAGAGTATTTAGGTTTTTGCTTTAATCGAGCGATTCAGAGCCTAAAACAAAAAGGTTTAGACGTTACCGTAAAGCTTCACACTGAGGTCAAATCCATTGCCTTAGAGAACCATCGTTTTACCGTTGATACGAGCAAAGAACGGTGTTCAGGTTTCGATCGTGTCGTGGTCAACATGGGCGGCGATCTATGTGCCAAAGAAAAACTTGATGATGCGCTTTGGGCTTATCCCCCAAAGCAATATACACACGAAGATGCCAGCAAATTTACCATTGACGGGATGTCATTGACGGCAATCGACGCCGCTTTATCTATTGCGAGAACTAAAGGGCAGTTCTACGACAGTGCGAATGGGATTGAATACCGAACTAAACACGATTTCCAAATAGTAATGCGTTCACGTTCGGGAGTGTTTCCGAAAGTTTGGTATAACAGTGATACTGTTACTGACTACAAAAAAATATTAAATGCAGACTGTGCAATTGATGTTAGTAATGTAGAGAGTTTCTTTCGCCACAAGTTATTGCCTCTTTTTAAGCAAAGTATGCCGAAGATCTATCATCAGATTAAAAACATGTCTTTCACTGAAAGCCTTACTTTTCTCAACCAGCGTAATGAGCAAAGCCATCCTATTTTGAAGCTCAAAGCAGAATTGCTTTCTTTAGCTGATGAAAGTCGTCAGTCAGATTGGCCCGCTGTTATTGCTGCTGGTATAGATTACATTCAGCAATCGCCCCTGTTACTTAAGGATTTTCTTACTCAGCATCAAGATATAAAGTCGCAGCTCTCAGCGAGTTTCGCTTCAATTCCACTAGAAAGCGCAAATCGGATCATTGCATTGTATGACAGCAAAGTGCTTACTTTTGAGCAGGCTGAAGATGCAAAGTTAGAAGAAGATAGTAATGCAGACGGCATCAAAATTAACGCTAAAGGTATAATCGAATGTGAGGACAAACTAGCAAAGCTTAAGGACTTATTAACCTTTAGCGGAAAAAACTACGAAAGAGGGGCGTATACAAACGGTGACGAGTGGTCGGTCGCTGAAAATCACGAGTTACTGATAAATGGCAAGTCTACTCAACTTTATGTGGGATCTGCTTTCGTGACACCTTGGTATATTAATATCCCTGGTTTAGGAACATGCGCAGATTTTGGAAAGCAAATCGCTCATCATTGTGTCCAAACTGATGCATACGAAGAAGCTGTAGGTGAATAATGTTACTCTTTGCGTGCGTTCTCTTTATGCTTTTCAGCGCCATAGAAATAATTATATTTCACTACTGGGGATTAAGAACAATCACCCAGTTTTCAAAACGCTTTTCTTCTCATTTTATGATGAGTGTATCGGTAGTAGTGTGCCTATTTCTCATTCACCTTGTCGAAATTGCTTGGTATACCTTGATGACGTATTTCGCCTATGAAGTATGGGGTATAAATGGTTTCAAAGGTGATGTGAGTTTATCCATAGATGATTACGTTCATATTGCGGCCAGTAGTTTTACGACTTTAGGAAGTTTGACCCATACACCGCACAGTGAACTGGCAATTTTTATTGATTCAATCTCCCTTGTTGGTTTTATGATGCTGACTTGGTCAGCAACTTATTACTACAATATTTTTTCTAACTCTGAGCTTCGTGATAAATAAATCGGGCCAAAGTCATGTTTATAATCTTGCCCGCTTTTGTTTTGGCACATAGCTAGGTAGAATGCGCATCGCCTAATTTTATGGCGCATTTTTGACCACGTTTTACAGATAAGAAAAGGTAACGCAGTGCTAATCACCCCCTTTAACCGAAGATTCTCTGTCGCTCCAATGCTGGACTGTACGAGCAGTTCTTCTCTAGCTCTTTAAATATAAGGTTTTAAGCAGCGCTCCCTCAATATGATTCCACCTATTAGTCCCTGCGTTAGTGCGAAAGTCTCGCAAACTCATGTTACTAAAACGTTTGATGATTACAACTGGCCACTTCCTCTTCAAAAACAACATTTTTAGTTCAATTTACAAAATCTAGTAAAGCGATGTTTGTCGTGATACCTTTTTGCCCGCTAAAAAATCAAAAATAAAGATAGGGAGATATACATGCTCAAGGTGGCAGCGCTTTTTTCACTTGGATTATCAACTTCATTTTTAACGACCAATACCTTAGCTAACGATATTTATGGAGTATCAGAAGGTATTCTATATTCAAAGTCAGACTTGACCTCAATAGATAAGGTAAAAGGATTTTGTGCAAGCTTAAATCAAGCTTCCATAGATGCATTGGAATTAAGAAAAGTAGGGGGAAAAGAGCCGTTTAACGAAATGAATGCTCTTGTAAGTTATGTGGAGCAGCAAGATAGTGTTTACATGCTAAAACAAGGCGGTCGAAGAGTCTTCCATACCACTCAAATCGACCAACCAGTTCGAGCGGTATGTCAATACGATCAAGGCACTATTTCAATAACTGAACGAGCAAAATCGTACGCCAATAGAGTAGATCCAGTTTACCAGTCATACGTTGCAGCAAAGGAAGGTATTTGGAGCAATAGACTCAATGCAGACTATGAACTTGGGGATGAAGTATGTTCTTACGATAATAAACTTGGTTACGTAGAACAGGTTACTGATAAAAAGCAGAAAGTTTTATGGAAAGGTCAGGTAACCGAAGTGGGCGAGGGATATTTTTTCGGCAAACGAGATGTCTTCTCGTTTAAAAACAAAGATTTTTTATATGAGCGCCTAGACGATGTGCGTTGGGAGTCTAAGAGCGAGATAGCAGCCTGTGACTTTGAGTTATAGTTAGATATAAATCTTTAAGATATATTAGCCGCTCGCCTCCTATAAGCTTAGAGGCGAGCATGGTGCTCGTCAGGTTCTTCTACTCGTTAATCTTTTCAGTCGGCGCATCGCCAAGAATCACCACATCCCTCTTCTTGTAAAAGTAGTCAGCAAGGTCTAATACGCTTACCAAGGGTCGAGACTTGCGATTTTCTTTCTCGACTTCCATGTAACACAAACCTTTATAAGTTCCGCTTTTCAGCTTTGCTTCCGCCGAACCAGCTGAGATTTGAAAAAGTTGAGCAGCTTCAGCAAATGGAACAACTGCGCGATTGCCGAGCTGCTGAAAGAAAAAGGTGGCTAGTTGGAGTTTTGACATTGACGCGTTTAGCGTATCCACAGACTGTTCGTGAAGACTGATATCTTGCATGTTTTTCGGGGTACTCAGTTTAGCTGACTTGCTTGCGACTAAATCCTTAGCCACTTGCATCAACGAAATATCACAATCCAATTCCTTAGACTGTGCGAAATACTTTGCCAGATCGGTAAGAAGCGTCTTCGAAGCAGGTTTCGCTGCAAACCACGTTGAGATATCACTTGGTTGTACATACGCATTATTGAATTGTTGAACCAGTAATGAAAATAAAGTGGTTACCATCGAGTACAGCCTCATTTTGTTCTGACAGTTAAAAGTGTATTTGGAAAAGCGAGAAATAAACACAACCTCATTTGCGCTTTTTTGAAAATAATCTGCGATGTGAGCGAAGACATTCTCAAAACTTACTTCTTGGTAAATGTTAGCGATTAGGCATACACAAAGCGCCTTAAAATCAAAAAATTGTTTGAAATTTATTTTGGTGGCTATTAGTTAGGAGCTAGGATGTTGTTTGAAGTTGAACTATTGAGCTTCGTCGCGATTCACCGCAGCGTTTATGAGAGGAGGAACGATGGATACAGAGGTTTTGAACTCGCCTGTTAGGTATAAATAAAGCCAGCGAAAAGCTGGCTTCAGTAGTTCAAAGTCTTTTGATGAACTTTGAAACACTACAGTTGAACAAGTAATGAAAGTGAGGCAATAGTGCACTTGTAAGTAAGTGATGTGTGACTTCTGACTCAAAATGTTTAAGAACCGAGAAGTGCGGTGTGAAATAAACGCCCGCCACGGTTCTGAACTTCTCGTCCAAACTCATCATCAAATCCAAGCTGAGCAGCAGAAACTCAGTTTGAGCTGCATAATTCCTCACGTAATAGATATACGAGTCTTCGCTCTCGTACAAAGCGATACAGTCCTCATCATCTGAGAAACAACGCTTTGGCTGTTCAACGAGTGATAGATGTGTCATGTCTTATTTCCTTTCCTGATTAGTCTTACCTTTTAATAAGTCAGGAATAGGGTAATTTTTCTGAAAGAGAGGCTAAGTAGTCATGAATAACAACAAAAAGGAAAATTCATGACTACAAATACATATCTATGCTCCGCAATGGTATCCGATATTTTTAATAACCTAGCAAGCGCATTTGAGGCTTACCGTGACGAATTTGACGGGAGTCATTACAGAAACAATCAGCGCATCGAAGACGTTATTATGAATGTCATTTTGCAAAATCACATTGTGTCGAATCCTGCGTATTTCCCTGTGATACGTGAACTCATCGGCGTAGTATTGAGCGAGCCTGAGCTTTATGCCGAGTGGACAGAAGACGATTTAGATTTCCTCTCAAAACAGATGAAGTTGGACTTTCACATTGAAGAAAGGGAGGAATTTCCTATCTAGGAGCCTAGTTACTTCCAAGGACAAAACAGGAGTAACAACATGCAAGACAACACGACTAGCATCATCCGAAAATACAAAAGGCAATCGAGATCTCCTTTTATAGGTGATGATTCAACCATATTGCTTTTAGCGAATTTAGATATTGAAGGTGAGAACTTACGGTTTGATTACCAGCGATATATTTACTTGCATCGTAATCAAAAAGGCCAATGGCTAGGGATATCGCTTAGCTCAACTTTAATTGATGAATTATCTGATGGCAAAGTCAAATACCGGAGCCACAAAGAAGTATTGATTGTTCTACTGAGATACTACGAAGAGATTCGTGATTTTTTAAAACACTTTTCGGATGAAATAGAGTCCGTTTTTGGTATCGATGCTGAAACGTGGATGATTGCGTGTAAAGCTCGATGGCGGAAATTACTCAAATAACTAAAACAGCTCACTTGAGCTGTTTTTTCTGTGAGGCCAATATCTTTATCTTAGGGCGTCCCAGAGAAGAGCGATTCGTTAATTAAAGAACAATTTATATTTCCAATCTTTCAGCAATTATTTTGACATTAACATCCTTATAGGGAGAATAGTAACGGCAAATTTTTTATCAACAAATGGAATTGGAATCAATGAATCAATGCCTCACCACAATGCTAACTTTTGCTACGTTATTGCTCAGCGCCTGTAGCCCTAACGCAGATAATATAATTGCCCACTTCAAAGCGACTTCAGGCTATACATCTGACTATGAGTTTTCAGGTTACTATTCGTTAGTAGATGACAGTGAATTCGCAGACAAAATTGAACGTCAAAATTACAAATTTGCAGCTCCGACATCGTTCTATCTATCAATGGATGGAACAATTCATCAATTCCCAGTGCAGAACTTGGCAAACGAAAAGGATGCTCATTTATATATAGCTGCTAAAAACTTGTATGAAGATTTACTAAAAATTAGAACGCCTATATGGGCCAAGGCCGTTGAAGATGCAAAGAAAATGCGCGGCACTATCAATGTTATGAAAGAGGCAGAGCAGGAAGAAATTAATTCACTGCAAGCTAAAGTTGATGACCCGAATCTAGATGCCGCAAAAAAGCTCATTGCAAAAGCATCACTACGGGATAAAAAAATTCAGTTTGAAAAGATGTATGGCAATACTGATGATGACTTCAATAATGCCGTCAAGCTCTACAGAAAAGAGTTTGAAAAAATCGTGAAAGAAGGAAGCCAAACAACTAAAGAGGCTAGTCAAGCAATGGCTGATGCTAATAACAAATATGATGAATATCTGCGGCTGGCTGAGAAATATAATAATGCTACTAGTCGAACTCGTCTAAAGCAGCTTTTGTCATTTGCTTCTATCTCCGATGAAGATAGCAGCATTCATATTAAAAAAGGGCATACATTGAGGTCGGTATATCTATTCACCCACCCAGAATCGGGGAATAGTTTTATAAGTTACGCAGAAGTTGCTGGAGATGGTGCACCGTATACCTTTGGTGAAATCTTTCGTCGCAATGCGGGTTACAAATTTGTCTCGGATCGAGGGACTGACATGGATAAGGTTTTTAGCACTATAGAAGAGAGCATCTAAATTCATCCACCCTCAGAGGGCGCTAATGCTGGCGCTCTTTCCTTATGGTTTCATATATGTTGTTTACCATACGAAAGTAAGGCTCCAATTGAAGGATAGAAAGCTATATTGTTAAGTCAAAACGAGCTGAGTCGCAGTTCGTTGCAGATAAAAGTTGCTTATTTTTCTTAGTAAAAGTCAAATCAGTATTAAGCACTTATCTATGTATAAGTAGCTTTTTGTTTCAAGCTTGATATAAAGCCCTATCCGATTAATAAGTTAGATGAATCCAACCCTGTAAGGTAAATTCAACCAAAAGGTCTTACGACAAACAAGGAAAGTTGTATGGTATTCACAAGCAATTTTGAGTTTCTTAAAGCACACGGAGTCTGGTTTTATAATCTCGCAGCAAGCGCTGAGCGTAACTTCACCTCTGATCCGAATACAACTCTTATCAAAATGCGCCAACTCGGCGAAGCCACTGCCCAGAATATTGAAGCAAGAGAAAGGTTGGAAAAACTCAGCCAAACAGTTCTAACTAAAGCTTTCAAGGGAGAATTTATCAATATTTCTGACGAACTGGAAAGTAGTATTGCCGACCAGGTGAATAAAATGGAAGCAGTTTAAATGAGTGACGAAAATAAAAAGTTCATTGAGGCTCTGCAAAAGCGCTCTGAGAATAAAATGCAAATAGTACCTGATTCATACTTTTCACCGAATTATGATCCTCATATGCAGTTGGGGGGGATTCGTCAGTTTATAAACTGTTTGAGAATGGAATCAGCAGGCAATTACAGTACGATTGAAGTGTCTAAGCATACCGGAAGATATGAGTCTTATAGAGGAGGTGATGCGTGGGCTGATGACTGTGCCGAGGCAATATACTTTGACGCAACAATTTCTGGGGCAATAGTTGCAAGTCTAGCGCAATACATAGAAGGTCTTTTCACTTACGAGTTTAATAGAATTTCGAAAAATTCACCCCAGCTTTTGCAGGTTGATAGTAGACGGTATCAAGTTATTTCAATTTGGGTTAAAAGAGATTTAGAGCAAAAAAAATTAAAAAAGCAGGATAAAAAGCCCAGTGCTCATGTGAATATTAGTAAGGTCAACATAGAGAAAACTACTGCTAAATATTTCTGGGATCCGCACTGGTACATTCAAAAAGATGAAAAGCAGAAAGGTAATATTGCAAATGGCATTGTAGAGCTATGTAAGCTTTTTAAGCTTGATAGATATCTGCCAGAAGATTTTGAGTTACTTCTTACTGCTATTTTTCAATACAGAAATTATGTAATGCATAATGGTGTTGAGTGGGACAGTGATAAGATCAGGAAGTTTAAACAAGTTGATGATGGACTCGCTTTTGACGCTTTCGAATGGTCAAAGCGCAATGGCGAAGAATATATAGCATTTATCTCGGATGAGCTTGTTAATAAAGCCATACAGTTTTGCGATGCTTGCCTTGAGCACGTGTGGTTTTCGACACTGGATTGAGTAGGTTATAGAAATTTAAACCAATAAACGGATTTAACAATGCCTCATATTACGAAACTAAAACTAACAAATTTTAAGCGTTTCCCTTCAATCAGTTTAGAGTTCAACGAATCTATCAACACAATCATTGGTGATAACGAAGCTGGCAAGAGTAGTATTTTACAGGCAATAGAATTGGTTGCCGGAGGAAGTCGCGGAAAGGTCGAGACTATTGGCTTTGAGTCATTAATCAATAAGCAATGCGTGGAAGATTTTAACGCTGGCGAAAGAAATTATGCCAACTTGCCCCATGTACTAGCTGAGTTGTTTTTAAGTGATTCACCTAAGCCAGAGCTTAGAGGCAAACATAATACTGAGAATGTTGATTGCGCTGGTTTATACATGGTCATTGAACCAAATGAGGAGCTGACCCGAGAAATAAATGATGCTTTAGCTGAATTAGTGTGATAACCAAGGGAACTTGACGGTCTAACTACCAAGCGATTTTGACGCTTTGAAATTAGCATCGGTTTGAGGCTATGACAATAGACTTTTCTCCGTAGTCGTGGCTAGGTAGCGTTCAATCTCTGCCGCAGTTGCCTTAATAGACATTCCTGTATTGTCTAAATGGAATGTTTTTACCTTTGGTATATCAGTTGAAAAATCAAATTTATCTAGATAATTGTCAAGGTACTCTTTCGACTGAATCTTGTTGGTGTTTTTCCGTCTTTCGTCGATAACTCTGCATACGTGCTCATCGTAAGTACAAGATAATCTTATGAAATTAGGGCTAATGTCGTTTCGCTCTAACATTTCAAGCAGGTCGTTAATGAAATAGTTACTAGCGGGGTGAACATAGCAAAACGTAAACACCAATCCATTGGTGTTGTTATCGATCAGCGTTTGGAAGGCTTCAATGCATGTCTGACGCTGATATGCCTCAAAGCCATCATTACCGAATCCGATCACTGCACACGAAATGTCGAAGGCCAAATGCTGTGGAAACAATCGCCAGTTTTTTCTTTTTGCCAGCTCCCTAGCAACACTTTCCTTACCTACTCCAGATGGACCATATATCATCGTAAATTTCAAAACATGTGCGCCTTCAGGATCATTAAAATTAACAATCCTAAAGTAACTGTATATAAATACAGTTTCAAGTCCGATTTTCAACATCCTGATTACTTTACAGATGATTTGTCTATTCTCAGCGCCATAGTGTTCATCTTTTCCCTTAGCCAGATATTGCGGACGCCGCTAGCATGTATCGTGACGTTCCGCTCAGATTTGAGCAGTCGTGACACTTGCACTTGACCAAGATGTGGATTGGCTAGCGAGAACTCAATTACGATTTGCTCGGTAGCTTTGTCAGTACGATTCTTATGATGTAGGCTCGGAGGTTCTTGGCGCTTTAACGCGTCGGCACCACCTTCTTTCACAAGTTTTCGGTGTCGGTAGATAGTATCGCGAGATACGCCGCTCAGACGAGACGCCTCTGCTACATTGCCAAGCTTGTCTGCCAACGCCAGTACATCAAGTTTTTTCTGTATCTCAATGTCTTCTGAGTGCGTCGTATAGGATTTGTCTAGCGGCGCTTTCGTTGGCTCTATCACTGGTGATACCGTTAGTTTTCTACCTGCGAAGTAGACATCAAACTGCTTGCCGATCACGTTTCTGATTTCGATTTTCTGATGGGCAATTGAGTGTTTTATGGGTGACTCAATAAAGTAAAATTGCCCTTTGTAAGTGAAGGTATGATCGTTGCGGATTTTGCGGTGCACTTTGGTTATACAGATATCATCAAGATTGACGTGATTGGGTATCGGTTGATATTCAGAATCCGTCGTAGATGGCTTTACGGTCATTTTTTTATGCCAGACCTGCGGGATAAAGACATGCTGAAGGTACGCATTGGCCGCTGCCATATCAGTGATATTGCGCATTCTAAACTCAGGGACGAGCCTATCTTGCAAGGTATCGAACGCCCGTTCTATTCGCCCTTTACCCTGTGGTGAGCTGGCGAAGATAATTTCGATACCCAGCTCTTCACATGCCCGCTGTACTTGAGAGAAGTTGCAACGTTTAGGTCCACCGAATATACCTGCGCGATCAACATACAAAGTTTTAAATACGCCTTTTTTCTCCACCACCGAGCGCAGTAGCTTCAAACAGCCAGCGGTTGTTTCGGCATGAAAAAACTCGGCAAACAACTGGCTGTTGGCATCGTCAATCATGGCAATCAAACAGGTCTTTTGGGTGCCAAACCACCGATGTGTGCTGCCATCCATTTGCAACATTAATCCCACGCTTTCCATACGCTCTCTACGCTTGTGTACACGGCCACGTCTGCGTTTAGCACGTTTCACATGATGAATATCATGCGCCCACTTACGCAGAGTTTCACGCTTTACTTCAATGTGTTCGTTGGCTTGCAACAACTCTCCCAAGTGAAGCAGATTGACATCGTAATATTTCTCTCGGATAAGTGATTGAACTTGCTGCTTCAATGAATTTGATGTTTTGTTGACTGGTTCGTTACCTGTATTTCCATGAACCACAAAACGAATACCGACTTCACGATAACGCTTCAAGTAACGCTCAATGGTACGTCTGGATTTATTCAGGAGTTTGACGGCATTAGCAATGGTTATCTTGCGCTCAGCAACCTTGGCAATAACGTCTACAGTCAATTGCGCTTTGGAATTTAACATGATCATCCTCAGCGTCTCTCCTATGCAAAAAGCAAAGAAGAAACATGGTTAAAAGATAACCGTCAAATTCCCTTGGTAATTAGTGAATGCGACAAAATCGCGTGGTAATTAAAGACCGACAGAATCGCTTGGTGTTAACAGCTGAGAAGAATCTAGCTCAAATCTAATCTGACAGCGGCACCTTGAAAATCGGGTAACTGTCAGATCAAGTCTGAGCTAATACAAATTATAGGTTCTATCTGATCCAGCCCTCTACATTGGGGGAAGTTAACTCACCCTGCTGTTTTCAAATAAATATTTTGCTATTTCTTTTGTCCGTTTTTCTATTGAACCTGCCTTGCCATCAAACTGGTCAGTTAGAAAATTATTTTCCAGAGGATAGTTACTCTTTCGCAAATAGTCTAATTTGTCATTTAGACATTTGTCTCTCAACTTTTCGGCATTTGTACTTTGGTCAACCAGCAATAAATTTCCAATGCTCCCAATTAGTTCAGGAGAAAGGTTTGTGTCGCTCTGCGGAACAATGTGTTCGATTGTTAAAGCATCACTGCGAATATCAAAGCAGCTTGTCGTGTTAGGAAGTAATCTATTTAAGCAATATTTGATTATATTTCTGTCTTTGGTACGACTTTTAAGAAATATTAACTCCAAGAATTTTACTTCAAACTCTTCATAGTGCGGAATTTTGCTCGAAAGTGTTTTGAACAGTTCCTTTACTACTATATTTGCTTCATCAGAAGTGTTGGCCTTGCTTAGTTTGATGGCATTTTTGGAATAGGTAGAAACAATGTGACCAGAAGATCTTTGGGATGTTATTGCATTGAAGATAAAGTGAAAATATTCCACCCGTTTGAGTGTTAACTTTAAAACTTTCAGGCTGAATAGTTTTTTTTCGTATGCAGCCAATGCAGCCAGTACAAAGGATGATTGTTGCTTCACTTTAAACCTATTTAGTGCAATGAGAGAGTCTTTGATGCTTTGACTTCCTTCATTATTATCCCAATCAAAAAAGTTGGGGTGGAGCATTTTACAATAGAGTTTTCCATAATTCTCAAAATCACTCAAAAGAGCATCTGCTTTTTCCATACTGGTAATGTGCTCTTTTACTTTGGAAAAAAGCTCTTTTTCGGTGCAATAGGATTGCTTTGATATCCAGTAATGAAGAATGAAATTGTCTAATGCGTCTGTTTCTCCAATATCGTCAAATTTATTTACTAAGGAAACCCATGCTTGCTTAGGTCTATCAATACTGACGCTGTTATTTTTTATGGTTTTTAGCAGTAAGTTTTTAACTAAATCGGAAGATTTAAGGTCTCTTCCTCTCGCGTTTAAAGTTTCAAAAATCAAGTAAGCATCATCTTCATTGTCGAGCTGAATAAAAACTAATTTTAATGATAAGATTTTATCTCTAAGCCTTTTTAACAAACTGAGAGGATCTTTGTCAGTTGGCATTAGCTCTAATTGAAGAGATGTGACCTCTTGTAAACCTGCGAATTCAGTTAGTTTTTTTGTTATAAGCTCAAATGCATTTTTAAGCTTTTGTTCTTCACTGCCGACTTCGAGATCAATTTTTTGTTCCTTGTAACTCTGGATGTGGTTTTGAAGGTAAGGGAAAGACGTTTCAGAGTGAAGTACAAATTCGTTTTTATTATCAATGTTAGGTTGTTCTACGTACTGATGTACCCCCTTTGCCAAGTCATCTTGATTCAGATGAATAAATGCGTCTCTAATGGCCGATAATACGAGTGTGATAGTTGTAAGTCGCTGTTGACCGTCCACAATTCCAAAGTAAGGTTTCGAGTCCTGATAAACGACCATCGAACCTATAAAATATTCTGGCGAATTATTCTTGGTTATATCGTTCCAAAAATTTTCGACTTCGTCTTTTTCCCAAGAATAAGGCCTTTGGAATCTTGGTATCTTAAAATAACCCAATTTGAAAACATCCCTGATATCTTTGTCATTAGCTTCAATCTTCATAGCTATTCCTTAGGACTTTGAGGCTGCTTGTTAGCAGCTCCCTTAACCAACATATCAAACATCAACTCAGCAAAGCCTTTGGCAACTGCTTCATTAGATAGCACCTTCATTGCCATGCCTTCATGGATACCCATACTTTCAATTACAGCTTCGTTAATCGACTCTGGGAATTTGCCAAGCATGGCCTGTTCTTTGGTGTTATTGCGAAGTTGATCCATGACTACTTCATTTTCAGACACTTTGCCCGCTATTGTGTTGGCATAATTGATCATGTCGTTTTCGGTTAGTTTCTCGTCAACAAATAGATCATTCATACGAGAGACAATATTGCTTAATAATTCGGTCTGAGGGTCACGAGGTGTAGCGCCAGCGGCTTCTTTTGCAACATAAAGGGCTTTGGACTCGTTAAGTATTAAGTTGGCTTCTCGTTGCTCATGTAAGCGATAGTGAGTCATTGCCAAATCACTGAGGTCGATCTCATTTTCTTCAATGTCAAAGCGTAGTAATGGATATAGCTCCTTGGCATATATACTAAGCTTTTCTAAATCAACATCGTCAAAATCAACAATTTGAGAGCTAAATTCATAGAAGCGACAGAATGACATTAAGTCCTTCTTGAATACTTCTAAAATATCTCGCGCTTCTTTGGCATTTTTAACGCTGTTCTCGGCAAATTTAATCTTTTTATCATTACCTTCATTTTTGGCTTTTTGAAGTTCTGATTGAGCGAGTGTTAGGACTCTTGACGCTTCTTTGTATCTGACATTGAAGCGCTCAACAGCGGGTTTACAGATATTAGATAATTTAGCCTGATTAACTTTCTTGTCGTTATAGGCTTCAACAAACCTTTCAACTTCTGACCAAGTGTAAATGCCAACGTTATTTAGCTTGTCCATGATGTCGTAAACAAGGTTAGGATCTGACACACCTGATAACTCTGCGGTTTTGAAGTACACCTTAAACTCTTCCAAAATCTCTTCTGGATCGTTAACAAAGTCCAGCACATAGGTGGTGTCTTTACCTTTGCATGTGCGGTTAAGACGAGAGAGTGTCTGAATACACTCGACACCTTTTAATGGCTTATCTACGTACATGGCAACCAGCTTGGGTTGGTCGAAACCAGTCTGGAACTTGTTAGCGACTAACATGACCTGATAGTCGTTGGTATCGAATGCTTTACGCATATCTCGACCATTTAGGTTCGGGTTCATGTTGCGCTCAGTGAACTCCATATCTGCTATGTCTGGATCTTTCACCTCACCCGAAAAGGCAACCATTGCGCTAATGCCTTCATAGCCTTTGTTTGTAACGTATTTATCAAATGCTCTTTTATACCGAACCGCTTCAAGCCTACTTGAAGTCACCACCATTGCTTTTGCTTCACCTGCCAGTAGGTGTTTAACATTACTATTGAAGTGCTCAATGATAGTTTCAACTTTTTGAGCAATATTATGAGGGTGGAGACGTACCCATTTGGCAACTTTGGTAGAAGCCTTTTTACTATCTACTTCCTTATCACTCTCAGGATTTTTATGGGCTAATTGATAAGCAACTTTATAACTGGTGTAGTTTTTCAGTACATCCAGAATAAAGCCTTCCTCAATGGCTTGCTGCATGGTGTAGATATGAAAAGCCTCTGGTTTATTGTCGTCAGCAGCAGGTCGGCTTCTGTCAGGTGCTCTGCCAAACAATTCTAACGTTTTAGGTTTAGGTGTTGCGGTAAATGCAAAGTAACTAATGTTTTGAGAGCCTTTTCGGGCTTGCAAGCTTAGGCGTAAAATATCTTCTGAATCCAGTTCTTCTTGATTGTCGAGCTGTTCTGCCATCAAAACTTCACGAAGCTTTCTTGCCGTTGCACCTGTTTGGCTTGAATGGGCTTCGTCAGCAATAACTGCAAAGCTTCTACCTGAAAGCGTTGAGTCTTTTCGGATTGCTTCTAATACGTGCGGGAAAGTTTGAATCGTAACAATTATAATTGAAGTCGAAGCTTTTAACTCACCTGCTAATTGAGATGATTTTGAACCTTGCGCTTCTTCTCGATTAATACGAGCAATCATACCCTCATTGTGATCAAACTGATAAATAGTATCTTGTAGCTGGCTGTCTAACACGGTTCTGTCTGTTACAACAATTACTGAATCAAAAATCTTATCACCGACTTTTTTACTCAGTCGCTCGTGATCTTGATAGTAGTGCAGTGAAGCTAACTGGTGAGATAACCAAGCAATAGAGTTTGATTTACCTGAACCTGCACTGTGCTGAATCAAATACTTTTCACCAGTGCCTTCTTGCTCAACTGTTTCAAGTAATGTCGAAACCGCTGACCATTGGTGATAACGAGGAAAGATCATGGTCTCTTTTCGGTTGATTGTACCGTCTAACTCTTCTTTATCTTCAACCTGTAAGTGAATGTACCGACCTAAAATAGTAAGCAGGTTGTCTTTACTGAAAATTTCGTTCCAAAGATATGACGTAGCGTAGCTGTCGTCTTGTGGAATATCGTTACCTGCACCTCCTTCACTTGTGCCTTGGTCAAACGGCAAAAAAAATGTCTTTTTACCAGCCAAACGAGTCGTCATGGCTACGTTATATTGGCTAACCGCAAAGTGAACTAATGCGCCTCGTTTGAAAGTCAGCAAAGGCTCTGGTTTTTTAGTTGTCGGGTCTTTGGGTTGACGGTCTTTCATATACTGAATTTTTGCATTGTCCAACGCTTGCTTAAATTCAGATTTAAGCTCCAAAGTCGTTACTGGCAAACCGTTAACGAATAAGGTTAAATCAATACGCCCTTCATAGCCATTAGGGGAATAAATTAGTTCAGGGACAACACGCAAAATATTCTTGTTGTATCTGTCCAATGCATCTGGGTTTAAGTCATGGTCAGGCTTAAATGCACAAAGGTTGAACTTAGCTCCACGGTCTTTAACTAAATTTCTAAGTACATGCAGTGTCCCTTTGCTATGGGCTTTCAGATCACGTTCAACTGCTTTGAGTAAAGCGCCTTTGGGGTCATTAGGGTAAGTATTACAAAGCTTGTGCCACTGTTCTTTTTGCGTAGATTCAACAAACTGAAACAAGTCATCAGGGTAAAGAGCCAGCTCTCGATTGTACCGAGAGGATTCTCCGACAAGCCAACCGTGAGACTGCATTTGGGTTATTATGTCGTTTTGAAAGATCTTTTCCTGTGTACTTGTTGTCATTATTAATCCTTTAAGCTCTCAATGAACGTGCAACGTAGTCTATCTCTGGGAACAGTGTAGCCTCTGATATGGCTACATTTTTCAGCTCATTTAAAATATTAAGTTTCGCTGATTTTGGGATTTCTATTTTTTTGATAGATTCAGAGCGATAGTTCTCAGGAATTCCTGTTGGGTCATTTTTTCTGACACCCATACCAAATAATAAAAAAGCACCACTTTGTTTAACTATTCTTCGATTGTCTAACTTTGGTTTCACGCACAAAACAGAGTTTAAGTGCTCATGCTTAATTTCGTCTGCAAAGTAGGGTTTCTCTTCTCTTATCGCGTGAAGATAACTCTTATGATGATTAACATTTTCGAAATTAAATTCCGAACTCATTTTGGACAGGTTACTGACAACAGAAACTGTGTCGCTGTTATAGAACTTAATTTCGTCATTTGGAATGCTATAAATCAGGACTTCACCATCCTTACCCTTTGCTCCTTTTCCTGCCAAGGTACAACAAGCAAAATAAAGTGCCACCAACGGGTTGCTTGTAATATCAAGCAACCTTGTTGGTAAGCCGTAATGTTGCATTTTTACTAAATGGTCAAATGCTGAATTGCAGGATAAAAACTCCTCAGGACAACGCATGATAATGTCATGAAATAGCTCTTGTTCTTTTTCTACATAACGCAAGCTCTGCTCGTCATTGGGATTAACTCTGAAAATAGTTGGCAGTGCTACATACTCTAAATCAGCATGACCTCTGAAAAATAGAGTACGATTTTCGTCTGCTTTTATGTCTGTAATGTGTCCTATAAAAGTTGAAAGTTTAGTAACTCTTGCGGCTTCACTCATTTACTTCTTCCTTAAAGTTTCGCACATCAATTTTTCCCGTAACAGCCGCGGATATCAGAGCTGTTTTTCGCTCTTTCATTAACCCTATTTGTTCGATACAGTTTTCAATCAATTTTGAATATAAACTTCCTATATTTTTGAGAGCTAAATTGATTTCAATTAACTCATTTTGAGGAGGAACGGCAATGCAAATATCTCCAATTCCTTCCCCTGAAATATTTGGTTGATTGGTCACAGTCATATTATTTATAAATTGTGCTTTAAAAGCCGATGACAACGAAGACTGTAAAATAAAAAATGAAATATCTTCGTTTTCAATATTAATAAATCCAACCCTTTGGTTTATCAAAGGGTTACTGTCATCTTTCATTCTGAATACTTTGATACCGCCTGATATAACAGGTCGAGTCATTGCAAAAACCAGAGATCCTTTTGGTGCTATGTATTCTTTGTGCCTCTGTGCAAAATCAGGCGGGAGGTAAGATCTATCTGACCAATCTATCTCTAAGTGTGAAACATTAGAAATCTTAATTACAGGGTAACCATTATCTGTAAAGTCACTACTTTTGAAAGCATAACCTCCGATTACTGCACCGAAATGTTTAATTTTTTTTACAGTCCAATGCTTAGGCACTTGTCCTAACCACTCAATACCCGAATCTTTCATTTCTGAATCAGGTCTTAATCCTTTCGTTACAGCATGAGAGATAACAGCTTGTCGTTTTTCTTTTAGCAACTCAATCAGCTTTTCTTGTTTACTGATCAATTTGTCTATTTTGGCGGTTTCATGATTAAGGAAATTATTAATTGGCTCTAATTCAGCTTCTGGGGGGAAAGGAATTTCGAAACTGTTCAAATTGCCAGTTGTTAGCTGATTAATAGTTGATGTTAAAAATGAGCCTGATTGATATTCAAATAACTTGGAGTTGAAAACATGCGATAGGTATTCATTGTACTTACTTCGGAAAATAGTCATGAATGCGCCAAACGTCATATTGGTAGAACTATCGTCAATTCGTGCGTTTTTTCCGATTAAAGCTCGGCTACCATTTCGTGAGCAAATTAAAATATCGTCTTTTTTTGTGCGAAGCTTTTCGGGAATGTCTTTACTCACATATACGTTGTCTAGTAGAGATATTTTTCCGTTTTGCACATTAGACGATCTTAATACCAATGTAGCGTCTTCACTTTCTTTCTCTACAACTTCATCAGGTGAATATGTTAAGCCAATAATGGCATTACCTAAGTATTTCAGGCGGGTGGTTTTCCATTGTGAAGGTATCTCTTCTAACCAATCTATTGGTGAGGGTTTGTACTCAGGATAAGCTTGATAACGTCCTGTCATTATTCAATTACCTCTTGCAAAAATGGGTGTTGTTGCCAGTCTTCGGGAAAGCCCATATTTTTTAATGGCACATTTGGATATTTGGTAAATAATGCCAGTAAGCTATTTACCCATTTGCTATCTGGGCTTACTTGCTTCATTAAAAAGGCTAATAGCAATACAACTGAAAATAATCGTTTTGCTGGTTGAATTTGAGTGTCTGGAAGCACCGCTGGAAATCGCCATTCGGGATCACGCATTAGCTTAGGCGCAATAGGAAGTTCTCTGTTCCATAACCTTGCATGATGAGCGCAACAATTTCGAATGAATGTAAGTGTGTGTAGCCAACTACCGAGTTTGTCTTGCGGTACATTGAACCGTCTTGCGATGGCTTTACGATCTGCGTCTCGCTTTAACCCTTTGTACAAGTGAGATAGTTCACCAAGAGTTAATTCTTCTATTGCAGCCCAACAAGGCGGCAACTCTGGCTCACTGTAATTGTTGGCATAGTAACGACAATAGTTTTCACGTTGTTTCAGGTTTTTCAGTATTTGTTTTTTATCGTCATCATGCTGGGCGTTATCTATTTTTTCGAATTCTTGTCGAAGAGAGCGTTTTTCTTGTTCTTGCTTATTACCTAATGTGTCAAGAAGACGTTGATGGTTGTAACGATTATTGAATCTCTGTCTATTTAAATACCAATGACTACCGCTGTATGGTTCTTGTTCGGTTTGATAACTTGGCCCCATAACATTGTTTATCATAGAGCGAATACCAACCTCTACTCGCTCAACTGCGTCCATGATAATCAAACGTAATTCGCGGTCAAAAGCGTACAATGCGACTATTTCTCTAAACTCTGCATCGTCTTTAAAAGTGTGTTGGTTGTCATGGGAATGCTGAAAAGGGCGCATATAGGCGGATAGTCTGAAAAAGCTGATGACTTCCAAGTAGCGTTCAGCTCTCTCTGTATCTTGTATATTTAGCCCTCTATTTTGCAATAAATTAACCTGTTCTCTGACACTGATAGAAGGTTTAGAAAATGGACTCAAAGACCGCTCCTTACTATTGCAGGAGTACTACTTATTGCACTTCGATTGGCATTTTTAGGGGGGTAAAAAAAGGAAAACCCGCTCAATTTCAGCATACCGAATGACGAATCAAACTGCATAGGCTTGGCGGGTGTATTATCTATTATAGTAGTGACAAAAAGTTTTGGGCGCAATATGAACCATAAGATAATTTTAGTTTTACGTGTGCAAACAAAACGCTTCATCAAGAGTGAACCTCTTGTAATAGCTGCATAATTTCGCCTGAAACTATGTCTAAATCTTTGTCTATCTCTTCCAGCTTTCTCGGCGGTTTGTACTCATAAAAGTGGCGATTAAATGGGATTTCATAGCCTACAATACCTACTTCTCCATCTTTTTCATCGCGTTTGCTTTCGTCAATCCAAGCGTTTGGTACATGAGGTAACACTTCACGTTCAAAGTAACTTTGTACGGACTCTGTTAGTGGAACATTCTCGTTGTCCCTTAGGTCTGGGTTTGGTTCTGGTTGACCTTTGTTTTTACCAGATTCGACATAGCAAATTTCAGCCTCATCATTGTGTTCGCCAAAGTACTTGCATAGAGTTTTAACCTCGGCAGCAGAAAGCTTTTCGTTAAATTGAGCTAAGAACTCATTCCGACTCATAATGATAGGCTGACCTATTAACCTTTGGAGAGTCTGGTAGCCTGATGGCGGATGACTTTCTTTAACTTCTTCCAAAGAAAGCTCAGGAGCCTTCTTTTTTAGCTTTTCATGATGATCTGACAAATAAGCATGTAATTTATCTTCGGTTACATCAAACGCCAACTGTAACGGACGTTCAACGGTAATGCGGCGATAACCAAATTCTTGGTAGTTAAATATTTTGCTGTTCTTGGCCTGTTCAAACTGACCATATAGTTTAACTATTTCATCAATCTTAGACTCAGGAAGTTCTCGGCGTTTGCTGCCTAATGATTTACGCATGGCGACATAAAAATTGTTATCAGGAGCTTCTTTATCGTCAACGCTGGCATTTATAAGCTGAACCTGCTTTTCTCTGCCTTCGGGTTTGCTGTTAGTTAAAATCCAGACGTAGGTTGCAATCCCCGTGTTGTAGAACATATCCGTTGGTAGGGCAATGATTGCTTCAACTAAGTCATGTTCCAATAAATAACGTCTGATCTCACTTTCGCCACTACCAGCACCGCCAGTAAATAGCGGTGAACCATTCAAAATAATGCCAATGCGAGAACCGCCTTCATGCTTAGGGCGCATTTTGCTGACAAGGTGCATTAAGAATAAAAGGGAACCGTCAGAGACTCGTGGTAAACCAGCACCAAAACGACCTTTGAACCCTTTAAACTTGTGTTCGTCATTAATCTTTTTCTGAACCTTTTTCCAATCGACACCAAATGGTGGATTAGAAAGCATATAGTCAAATTTATCCGCAGGTAGGTGATCGTCAGATAGAGTATTACCAAGTTTAATATTATCGACCTTTTGCCCTTTGATCAGCATATCTGCTTTGCATATTGCGTATGACTCTGGATTTAGTTCCTGACCAAAAGCCGAAAGAGCGGCTTTGTCATTTAGCTCGTGAACATATTCCATACCAGAAGATAAGAAACCACCTGTTCCCGCTGTGGGGTCGTAAATACTTCTTACCAGTCCTTGTTTTGTTAATAAGTCATCGTCATGGCAAAAAACCAACGAGGTCGTTAAACGGACAATATCTCTTGGGGTAAAGTGTTCACCAGCCGTTTCATTGGAGCTTTCCGCAAAGCGGCGAATTAATTCTTCAAAAGTCAGCCCCATGTGATAGTTATCAATAACTTCTGGGTGCAGATCCGTTGTAGCAAATCGCTTTGCTACTTTGTAAAGCAAGTCAGCTTCTGAAAGCTTGTCGATGGTATTAAAGAAGTCAAAGTGCTCAAAAATTTCACGAGCATTCGAGCTGAAAGATTGCACGTAGCTTTCAAGGTTTTGAGCAACGCTGGTTTCACCCAGTTTCGTTAAATCCATTTTCGAAGTGTTATAAAAGCTTTGCTTTGCAGATACCGCTAAGATCTTTTCTTGTGCTTCATGGGGCATTGCTTTTATCGTTTCGTATTTAGCAATTACATCGTCTTTTGTTGGTTCGAGAACACATTCCAAACGGCGAAGCAGGGTGAAAGGAAGTATAATTCGTCCATATTGGCTTTGTTTGAAATCGCCACGAAGAAGATCAGCAACTGACCAAATTAATGCTGCTGTTTTTGAAAAGTGCTCGCCCATAAATTGCCCTATATCTTGTTCTGTTTTCCGTAACCGATTGACTTTTGTTATCGGGATTTAAAAATTAGTTTTTCTACGGAATACGCTATCACATTTGTTGAAATTGTGGGATGTTAAAATTCCTTTATCTATTGATGTTCAGTCCTTTTTTATTTGTTTAGACCATGCCTTTCATTGAAATCATCTAATGCTATTTTGGTTACGTCTAATCGATTATAAATATTATTTAAAACGTTCATGTCACGGTGGCCTGTCACTTTTGATACTTTGGAAAGTGACCATCCTTTATCCATAAGTAAAGACGCGCCGTAAGCTCGTAAATCATGGAAGCGAATTTGTCTTATACTATGCCCTTCCTCAATGAGTTTTTTACGGCTGCGTTGCCAGCCAGCGGTGACAGAGCGAGCTTCGTAGGGAAAAATTTTTGCTTGCGGATCAAATTTTTCACCTTTTTCTTTGAGCTTCTCGATTAGCTGTTTCTTTCGCTTCATAACGATTTCATATGCACCGCTGATTAATGGGACTGGTACATGGTTTCCTATTTTGTTCGTAGGGTGCTTTCTGTCTTCAACCACGACTGTGTGTTGGTCTTCATCAAAGTTTTCCCATTTAATACGACATATTTCTGAGACTCGCATGCAAGAGGCAATGGCAAAATCGAGAATCTGTAAATATGGTATTTTGGCACTTTGGTGTTCCTCACGAGTCTTTAAAGCTTCTCTTAAAAGCTCCATTTCTTTTCGTGTTGGAAGTTCAGTCCTTTCGTTTGCAGTAAACTCTACAAGACGTTTATGCTTTGGAACATTATTCTTAATATCATCTTTAAATTTTTTGATAGCTTCCAAAATAAAGTCAATATCACCTCTAACCTGAAATTCTTTTTCGTGGGCGACTGCTATTACAGACTTAATGTATAAGATGTCTTGGTAAGTGGTGTACGCTGTAACACCCTCAGCCTTTCTTTCTTTGGCGTAATTAACAATATCTTCAACAGTAAATGCAGATACTAAATTGATGGCAATATCTCTGTTGGCAATTGCTTTTAAAGCATAATATTTACTTCTACCAAGTTCGTGTCGGTATTGCTCTAAATACATATTTATCAATGTTGATAGTGACACATCTCGTAAATCAGAATCTTTAACTCCTGATTGTGGCATGCCATGAACTTCAAGATATTGGGCGCGATTCGTGGCCCAGTGCTTTGCTTTTGCTCTGGTGGAGAATGTATTACTTTCTTCGTAATACCCTTTTTCAAGCAACTCGTTCCTAAGACGAACACGCGCACGGAATTTTATGCCTTTCTTAGTCTTTCGCTGTTCTATATTCACTGTTGCCATTCTACTACCTCCTGTATACTACCCTTAATTTTTTATTGTCGCAGGGTACTCTTATTGTACCCCATAATTGTACCCTTGGGGTACTTTCTATGCAGAAAAATGCAGAAATGTGTAAAAATGACCAAAAATATACAAGATAAAAATCAAGAAAAACATGGCTCTGATGCTGATTGTGCAAGGCGGAAGCTTGATCGCCGTTTCTCTGTCGCTCCAATGCTGGATTGGACAGACAGACATTGTCGCTACTTTTTACGATTAATGTCTAAGCACACGCTGCTTTACACTGAAATGGTCACTACAGGCGCGATTATTTACGGTAAAGGCGATTACCTTGGCTATAACCAAGAAGAACATCCAATCGCTGTTCAGTTAGGCGGCAGCGATCCCGCCGACATGGCTAAGTGTGCTGAGTTATCACAAGAGCGCGGCTACGATGAAGTCAACATAAACGTAGGCTGCCCCAGTGATAGGGTTAAAAATGGCAGCTTTGGAGCCTGTTTGATGGCACAACCTGAAGTGGTAGCTAGCTGCGTTAAGGCTATGCAGGCTGTGGTAGATATTCCCGTAACTGTGAAATGCCGTATTGGCATTGATGACATGGACGAAGATGAAGACTTTGCTCGTTTTATTGATATTGTTGCTGATGCAGGCTGTGATACGTTTATTGTGCATGCAAGAAAAGCGTGGCTTCAAGGGTTAAGTCCTAAGGAAAATCGAGAAATTCCGCCTTTAAATTACCCTAGGGTTCACAGACTAAAACAGGCGCGCCCTGAATTATCAATTAGCATTAACGGTGGTGTTAAAACACTCGCTGAAACCCAGCAACAGCTAGAGAGCGTTGACGGTGTTATGGTTGGCCGCGAGGTTTACGCAAACCCCTATATTATGTCTACCGTTGATAAAGACATATTTGGTGATACTAATGCACAGAGTTTGTC
Organism: Alteromonas macleodii; assembly: GCF_903772925.1. Classification (NCBI taxonomy): domain Bacteria; kingdom Pseudomonadati; phylum Pseudomonadota; class Gammaproteobacteria; order Alteromonadales; family Alteromonadaceae; genus Alteromonas; species Alteromonas fortis. The sequence continues at coordinate 3,862,636 of NZ_LR812090.1, read as the reverse complement.
ACGTCGTGAAATAGTACTTCAAATGCAGAAGTACATTGAGCGCCAAGAGGACCCGTATTTTAAACCTTGGCATGCGGCTCGCCACATTCTGGGCCTTTATCAAGGGCAAGCGGGTGGACGAATTTGGCGAAGATACTTGAGCCAAAATGGTACAGGTAAGAATCCAGATCCTAATTTACTTCTAAATGCTTTAGATGCCGTAGAGAGCGCTCAAAAAGAAGTTGCTGAGTACAATAGTCAAAAAGGCTAATAACTTAGTGCTTTTGACCAAAGTTTAATATTTGTTCAGTTATCACCAAGGCCCGTATCTTTGCGGGCTTTTCTTTAAATTTATATAAATCAGCTGCTTAAGTCGTTTTTAAGGAGTTGGCACACCTCTCGCAATCCTCTAAGTATCGCGACAACAACGTGTTGTTGCACTGACTAAATTTAGAGGGATAACATGAAAACTTCATTAATCGCAGCAACTTTACTGACAGCAAGCATGGCAAGCGGTGTAGCAAATGCAGAAGAGTCAGTGCTTCAAACGTTTTTGACACATGTAGTTTCAAATGCAGTAACTACAACTACACAAGAAATAAAGTCTGATGTGTACCAAGCAGTGGCCAACGCCACCTACCATTTTGAATTGAGCCCTCAAGAGGTTCGTGGAAACGGTAAAGTAAGTGTTACCGACTTAGCTGTAACAAAAGCGGACAACCCAGATACAGATAAAGACGCTGATTAACCTTTAAAGAGCATCGATAAAAGCGCCCACGGGCGCTTTTTTTATGCGTGTTTAGCAATGAAGTAAGTTTATAAGGGAACAGTGTAAATGCCGTTAAACCGGAAGTGGTCAATTTAACAATAGCGTTGGTTAAATACACTAATTTATCGTATCTAAACTTAAAGTTAGAAAGCAGTTTTAAGCTTAATTTTAATAAAGTCTATATATATCAATAATATAAATAAATGGCATAGTCATTGTAATACTAAAAGTGTTGAGGAGAACTCAGTCAGCGGCAACTAGCAGTGTGTACAAGAGAATAAATGCTGGAAGCCACAACACTACTTTTAACGGAGAAAGAATCATGGGTATGTTTTCACGCATTAACGATATTGTTCAAGCAAACATCAACGCGATGTTAGATAAAGCTGAAGATCCAGAAAAAATCATTCGTTTGATTATTCAAGAAATGGAAGAAACCCTGGTTGAAGTTCGCACCGACGCGGCACGCTTTATTGCTCAGCAAAAAACGCTAGCGCGTCATGTGGAAGCAGCAAACAAACAAGTTGATAGTTGGCAGCATAAAGCGCAGATCGCAATGAACAATGACAAAGAGTCTTTGGCAAAAGCGGCACTTATAGAGAAGCAGAAGTATGTTTCGAAACTTGACTCTCTTAAAGAGCAAGAAGCGCAACTAGCTGAAAGCATCGAAAAGATTCAAGGCGATACTGCAAGACTGAACAGTAAATTGGCAGAAGCCAAAGCTAAGCAAAAAACCTTAGTTCAACGAAAAAATTCAGCGCAAACACGCTTGAAAGTGAAGCAAGCTGATCACGAAGGAAAAATTGACGATGCAATGATGCGTTTTGAAAGCTACGAACAGCGCATTGACCATCTTGAAGCGCAAGTGGATGCATATGACTTAACGAAGTCGAGCGAAGCAACATCATTACAAGCTGAGTTCGATGCAATGGAGGCGGACGAAGCGATTGAAAAGGAGCTGGCAGAGCTTAAGAAGAAAAAGGTCGCCTAAGCAACCTTAAGTGCCGCCAACTTATATTGTAGATATCGAAAGAAACATTTTTGGAGAAGATGATGAAAGTACCATCACAGAAGCGAATTTATAGAGATCTTGATTCTGGCATTATTTCAGGTGTGTGTGCAGGTGTTGCACGTTATTTTGATATCGATGCAGTATGGGTAAGAGCGGCAGCGGTAGCGGGTCTATTTATCGCAACCCCCATTACGCTAGTAGCTTACGTGGCTGCTGTTATCCTACTACCGAGATTAGTGTAATGAAAAACTTTCTAATTGCACTGGTTATTGCCATTGTACTGGTTAATTGCTTGGGTAACCTTGTAGATAGCTGGCTAGGTATGCACCTTGTCATGTCTGACGAACTGCTTAGCCCCTGGGAAAACGTGGCTGTGCTATCGTTAATTGGGGTTGCCCTTGCCGTTGTTGGCTTTGTTGTCGCAATAAGTGTTATGGGAACAATTCTCTTAGCGCTTGGCGCTGGTTTCCTAGCGCTACTTGTTTTGGGCGTTAGTGCTTTCTGGCCAATTATATTAATCGGTATCGCACTATATGTGCTGAAAAATCGTAACTCTGCTGCCTATAAGCAGCAAAATGATACAAACATGCATCATACTTTATAATTAACATAATTAATTTTATATTGTGTTAACGTAGTAAAAGGTGGTGTTATATCGAAAACCGTCATAAAGGTTTCGCATTTTTCACATAATAATAGTTGTTTCAAATAGCTGACCATCGTCGGCTATTTGTTATTTAAAAGGAAGGTTGGTGTTTATATGAGACAATCTATTAACTCAAAACGAATAGCGATTGTCGCTGTGGTAATCTTTTTACTTTTCTGGTTAATCGGTTGGTATTGGAGTTTATCTCCAGATACATTTGATGTCAGAAAGCGTTTGGAACAAAACTCACCCGTTGAGAACCCTACAAATATAGCGGGTTACACACTAACTACCACTATGATTGATGTGTCAGAAACTTTGCTAAATAAGCCTGGTGGCTATCTTTCAAATGATGTTATCCCACCCGGTGTCTTTTTAGATAATATGCCTGCTTGGGAGTTTGGAGCATTAGAGATGGTGCGAGACCTAGCACTTTCTATGCGTAAGGATTTCAGCCGTTCTCAATCTCAGTCAATTGAAAACCCATACCTGACAAAAGCCCACCCTAAATTCAATATGGACCATAAAAGCTGGGCATTACCTTCGTCTGAATCTAGCTATGCTGAAGGTATCGAACTTCTTAAAAAGTACCGAGACGAGTTGGCAAACACACGTAATTCAGACAGTCAGTTTTATACCCGAGCAGATAACCTGCGAGAATGGTTGAAGCAGGTTGAAAAACGGTTGGGTAGCTATTCACAAAGATTAAGCGCCAGCGTAGGATCTGCTAGAGTTAATACAGATTTAGCTGGTGACGCTAACGCGAAGCAATCTACACCTAGCACCAATCAACGCGTTGTACAGACAAGCTGGTGGAAGTTAGATGATAATTTTTATGAAGCGCGTGGTGCAACATGGGCTCTTCTACACTTTCTTAAAGCTGTAGAAATAGAGTTCAACGATGTGCTTGAAGATAAGAATGCATTAGTTAGTCTTCAGCAAATCATTCGCGAACTGGAAGCAACACAACAGTCTGTTTACAGTCCGATGATTTTAAATGGCAGTGGCTTTGGTATGTTAGCTAATCACTCTTTAGTTATGGCTAACTATATTTCTCGAGCAAACGCTGCTTTAATTGAAATATCAGAACTTCTTAATCAAGGATAATTAATGAAAAAAGGTCTTATAGCTGCCGCATTGGGATGCGCATTATTTTCAGTTTCATCTCAAGCAGACACTATCGCAGGCGTTTACGTTGGAGCTCAAGTTTGGCAAACCGACACGCAAGGCGGTTTTGCAGATAGCAACAACACTGCTGATTTCAACTTCGACGATGAAACCAATACGGCGTTATATATTGCCTTTGAACACCCAGTGCCTTTTTTACCGAATGTGAAGGTAAATCACACTACGTTAGATAATTCGGGGTCAACAACACTGGATTCAACCTTTACCTTTGATGGTGAGCTTTTTGCGCAAAGCACCACGATCAATACCGACGTAGAGCTTGATGCAACTGATTTTATCTTGTACTACGAGTTGTTTGATAACGATTTGGTTAGCTTTGACCTTGGTGTAAACGCAAAATACATCGATGGTGCTTTGTTTGTGGTCGATACAGATAGTGACACCAGCGGCTCAGCTGAATTTTCTGGTATTGTGCCAATGGCGTATTCAAAAGTTCAGTTGGGTCTTCCTTTCACAGGGCTATCTGCATATTTTGAAGGTAGTTATTTATCGTTTGACGATCACGAGCTAAGTGATTATCAAGCTGCGGTTCAATATTCATTCATCGAAAGCTTAGCAGTCGATATGACCCTTCAAGTTGGTTACAGAAACGTAACGGTTGATATTGAAGATCTTGATGATGTTTACGCTGACATGGAATTTGACGGTGTATTCGCAGGCTTAGAACTTCATTTTTAAGCACTAACTATTTGTTTTTAAAGGCGTGGCTGCTTGTGCAGTTCACGCCTTTTTTAATTTCCGACGGGAATGTTTACGCGCGTTATTACCTATTCACACAGTCATTAGCACTTTCAGTAATAAAAAAGTTTCATTTATTCTTTTCTCTTCTTGTAGAAAGCCGTTAGCCTTAGCGCCATTGATAAAAGGCTAAAAGACTATGTCACAAGATTCTAATTCGAACTCAGCGCCAGGCGCGGTATTAAACGAACAGCAGTGGAATGCAATTACGCAAGCCATTGCAGGCTTAAATCGTGATCAACTTACTTGGGTAAGTGGCTATGCTGCAGGCATGGCGGCTGCGCAAGGCGGTTCGGTTGCCCCTGCGTTACAAAGCGCGCCTGCCGTAGCGGGTGACGCACCAACGCTAACTATTCTGTATGGCTCACAAACGGGTAATGCGAAGGGTGTAGCTGCGCAGTGTCAAGCCAAAGCAGAGGAAGCAGGCTTTAACAGCAAGCTTGTTAGCATGGCTGACTACAAGCCACGCAACTTAAAGGCTGAAACTCACGTGGCGGTATTTGTAAGTACCCACGGTGAGGGCGATGCGCCAGATGACGCCATAGAATTGCACGAATTCTTAGCGGGTAAGAAAGCACCTAAGCTGGCAAGTATCAAATACGCGGTGTTGGGTTTAGGCGATAGCAGTTATGAGTTTTTCTGCCAAACAGGTAAAGACTTTGACGAGCGTTTAGGCAAACTTGGTGGCAAGCCTATCGTTGAGCGTCTGGATTGTGATGTTGATTATGAAGCTGAAGCCGAAGCATGGCTTAACAAGTTGATTGAATCGTTAAAAGAGGATTTTAGTGCAGCACCACAAGCTGCGGTAGCGGCGCAAACCGGCGCAGCAGTGCAAGGCGTAGCAGCGCAGACATACACTAAAAAGGCACCGTTCAAGGCAACGTTAATTGACGCGCAGAAGATTACTGGTCGCGATTCAGTTAAAGATATCCGTCACATTGAAATAAGCCTTGAAGATAGCGGAATTACCTACAAGCCAGGTGATGCGCTAGGTGTTTGGTTTAAAAACGCAGCTTCTTTGGTATCAGAACTTATTAGTATTTTGTCACTAGATGGCAATGCTGAAGTGTCTGTAGGCGATGCGTCAATGTCGTTAATTGAAGCCTTAACGTCTAAACTTGAATTAACCTTAAGTTACCCTAACTTTATTAAGTCATATCAGGCTGCAACAGGTTCTGAATCGTTAGCAACTTTGATGGAAGATAAAGCGCAGCTACGTACTTATATGGCCGAACGCCAAATCATTGATATTGTGCGCGACCACCCAGGTAAACTATCTGAACAGCAGCTTGTAGATGCATTGCGCCCATTAACACCACGTTTGTACTCTATTGCATCAGCCCAAGCTGACGTAGAAGACGAAGTGCACTTGACGGTAGCTCACGTTGACTACGAAGCGTTTGGTCATCGTCATCAAGGTGGGGCGTCTGGCTTCTTGTGTGAGTATTTGGAAGAAAATGGTGAGGTAGAAGTTTTCGTTGAAAACAACGATAACTTCCGTTTACCGGAAGATCCGAATACACCTGTTATCATGGTCGGCCCAGGCACGGGTATTGCGCCATTTAGATCCTTCATGCAAGAGCGTGACGTTCAAGGCGCTGAAGGCAAAAACTGGTTGTTCTTCGGCAATCCTAATTTTACGCAGGATTTCCTATACCAGGTAGAGTGGCAAGGTTACGTTAAAGAAGGTCTGCTAGATAAAATTACGCTTGCATTCTCTCGTGACCAAGAAGAAAAAGTATATGTTCAGCACCGCTTATTAGAAAACGGTAAAGAAGTGTACGAATGGCTAGATCAGGGCGCACACTTTTATGTGTGTGGTGATGCAATGCACATGGCGAAAGATGTAGAAAACGCCTTAATCAATATTGTGCAAGAGCACGGCGGAAAATCTGAAGCCGATGCAAAAGCCTATATTGTAGAGTTACGAAAAGCGAAACGTTATCAGAAGGATGTCTATTAATGAGTAACGAAAAATCACCATTTATCGTTGAGGGCAAACTGGCTGACAACGAGCGTCTAAAGCGCGAGAGTAATAATTTGCGCGGTACCATCACTACCGATCTTAAAGATGATCTTACCGGTGGTTTCACAGCTGATAACTTCCAGCTTATTCGCTTCCACGGTATGTACCAGCAAGACGACCGTGACATTCGAGCAGAACGTGCAAAGCAAAAACTTGAGCCGCTTCACAATGTGATGCTGCGCGCGCGTTTACCGGGTGGCGTGATCACGCCTGACCAATGGTTAGCTATCGATAAGTTTGCAGCTGACCACACTATGTATGGCAGTATTCGCTTAACTACTCGTCAAACTTTCCAGTTTCACGGTGTATTAAAGCCTAAGATTAAGTCTATGCACCAAATGCTTAACAAAGCTGGCATTGACTCTATTGCAACGGCGGGTGATGTAAACAGAAACGTACTATGTACCTCTAACCCAGTTGAATCCGAGCTTCACCTTCAGGCGTTTGAGTGGGCTAAAAAGATAAGTGAACACTTACTTCCTAAAACTCGCGCATATGCAGAAATTTGGTTGGACGGTGAAAAAGTTGAGACTACCGAAAAGCCTGTTGAACCTATTTTAGGTGATAACTATCTGCCACGTAAGTTTAAAACTACCGTGGTTATTCCTCCGCAAAACGACGTAGATGTTCACGCGAACGATCTTAACTTTGTTGCGATTGCAGAAAATGGGCAGCTAGTTGGCTTTAACGTACTTGTTGGTGGTGGGCTTGCAATGACTCACGGCGACAAGAGCACGTACCCGCGTAAAGCCTCTGACTTTGGTTTTATACCGCTGGAAAACACGCTAGACGTTGCCGCTGCAGTTGTTACTACGCAGCGTGATTGGGGTAATCGTGTTAATCGTAAGAACGCGAAAACCAAATACACCTTAGAGCGTGTTGGTGTAGACAACTTCAAAGCTGAAGTTGAGAAACGCGCAGGCGTGACTTTCCAAGATAGCCGACCTTACGAATTTACCGACCGTGGTGACCGTTTTGGCTGGGTTGAAGGTATTGACGGCAAATACCACCTGACTGTGTTTATCGAAAATGGTCGTATTTTGGATTACCCAGGTAAAACACTAAAAACAGGTTGCGCAGAAATTGCCAAAATACATAAAGGCGATTTCCGTTTAACTGCAAACCAGAACCTGATTATTGCTGGTGTTCCACCCCAGGACAAAGACAAAGTAGAAGCCTTGGCTCGTGAGCATGGCCTTATTGCGCCAAGTGTTTCTAATCAGCGCCTAGATTCAATGGCCTGTGTTGCACTGCCAACTTGTCCGCTAGCGATGGCGGAAGCTGAGCGTTACCTGCCAGACGCTGTTACCGAGCTAGAGGGTTTACTTGCCAAACACGGTCTGGAAGAAGACAGTGTTATCTTCCGCGTAACAGGCTGCCCAAATGGCTGTGGTCGCGCGATGTTGTCTGAAGTTGGCTTGGTAGGTAAAGGTCCAGGCAAGTACAACTTGCACCTAGGGGGCAACCGAGAAGGTACGCGTATCCCACGTATGTATCGTGAAAACATTAGCGAACAAGAAATCATGGCAGAGCTAGATACGCTACTTGGTCAATGGGCTAAAGAGCGTGAGAGTGGCGAGGCCTTTGGTGATTATGTTGTTCGCGCTGGTATTGTAAAACCAGTAGTAGACTCCGCACGGGATTTCTATGACGAATAATACAGCAGAAAAGCAGCAACCACTTACGCTTGATATCAGCAAGGAAGATCTTGCTGATATCAACGATATGTTGGAGAAAATGACAGCGCAAGAGCGAGTTGCTTGGGCGCTGGATAACTTGCCCGATACTCATATTGTGTCTTCGAGTTTCGGAGCACAGTCGGCAGTTATGCTGCATATGCTTACTCAAGCACAGCCGGATATCCCGGTTGTGCTTACTGATACCGGGTATTTGTTTCCAGAAACGTACAAATTTATCGATGAGCTGGTTGAGAAGCTTAATTTAAACTTGCACGTTTACAGCGCAAAAATGTCATCTGCGTGGCAAGAAGCGCGCTTCGGTAGGCTTTGGGAGCAAGGCATCGAAGGTATTGAAAAATACAACAAGATGAACAAAGTTGAGCCAATGCAGCGTGCGTTGGGAGAACTAAAAGTAGGCACTTGGTTTGCCGGTTTGCGCAGAAGCCAATCTGATACCCGTGGCAAACTACCTGTATTACAAAAAGTAGGGCAGCAGTTTAAGCTATATCCAATTATCGATTGGAGCAACAAAGACCTCCACTACTACCTTAAAGATAACGACTTGTCTTACCATCCACTTTGGGAGCAAGGTTACGTTTCAATTGGCGATTGGCATACAACGCAGTCGTTGCAAGAAGGTATGAGTGAGCAGGATACCCGCTTCTTCGGGTTAAAGCGCGAATGTGGATTACACGAATTTGGTGACGGTATTTAACTTATGTTGAATACCTCGCCCAATACTTTTTTCAATTCTTGCAAATACTTTTCGTTAGAAGATTTAGTCACCAGTTTGTAAAGCTCACTTCCTACAGAAGTAAATTTGTAATACACCAACGCAACGCCTGAAGTTTTACACGTAAGCGTTATATTCTCATTAACACATCGCCATGTGACCCGTTGCCCCTCTACATATTCTCCACTCTCGATTTCACTGGCATAGATTAATTTCATTTCCTGCAGCGACAATAGGTCTGGGTAACTAAGTCCAACAGAGGCTAGGTTTAATTGTTCTGGAATGGGTTTTCGAAGAAACGAGAGCAGGCCTTTACGCTTATGATATCCCACTAATATGCGCGGTACAGTATCACTACTTTTTCGGCTCGCTACGTTAACCGCTTTATTAAATACTTTAGCATCTCTGTGTGTGAGCGTTTTGAGCAACTGCAGAGTGCGAAGTGAAAAACTACCGGGGTGAGCGACCTCAACGGCAAAAATCTTGCCCCACAATTCTTGCATCGGTTGGCTGTAAATTTCCTCAGCCATGGTACTAAAAGCAAAAAACCAATCTGCATCAAGATTATCGCTAGTTTGTTCGTTGATTGAAACATTTAGTGCTATATTTAAAACAGACTGAAGATTACTCGCTTTTTGAGTTTCTAGAATTTGTTTCCTTCGTTCTAGCGCATGTTTTTGCTTTTTAGGATCAGGAGACATCATGGAAGGGCTAATACCCACTCTAGCAAACCATGACAACATGCGTTGGCGGCTTACATCCGCTTTGATAGAGCTCGCCACTTTCTCAGCAGCGGGTTGGTCATTAGGCGCTTTAGCGCTACTGACTTCCGTGTTCTGAGCTTTTTTAATCTCAGGGGGCAAGTGCTGAGGTGTAATCTTCATATTGATTTAAATTATTGAATGTAAATTAGCATGTAACATGAGAGCACTATTGCATTGCGTAACCCATTTATCAATGCGATTGTCTCCTTAATACAGTAAGTCGTGCATTCTTGTTTTGTATGTATCGGGGAAATGAGCGGTAATGTCGGCAATGGATTACGATAACGACGAGTTAATTTTTTTAGATGATGATGATTCAGTTGCAGAGCCGGTGTTATTAGGCAAAGACTGGAACATTCTTATCGTCGATGATGATGAAGAAATTCATACGGTAACGCGGCTGGCGCTATCTGATCTCATCGTACACGATCGCAAGTTAAACTTCATTCACGCTTATTCTGCGAAGCAAGCCAAAGAAAAACTTCATGAATTCGGTAACAGTATCGCTATCATTTTGCTTGATGTTGTTATGGAAACCGACGATGCAGGCTTTGATGTCGTTAAATATATTCGTGAAGACATGAAACTGTACGAGCCTCGTATCATTTTGCGTACAGGGCAGCCAGGTTATGCTCCTGAAGAGCAAGTTATTAAAGTTTACGATATTAATGACTACAAAACGAAAACTGAACTTACGCGCTCCAAGCTACTTACGACCATTATTTCTTCGCTGCGCTCATACCAGCAAATTATCACCATAAGCCAAAGTCGCGCTGGTTTAGAAAAGATAATTACCTCGTCGGCTAATTTGTTTGAAGAGCACTCGGTCAAAGAGTTCTGCGAAGGAGTTGTCACACAAATTAGCTCTCTTATAGGTCTCGATTCTGAAGGGCTGTTATGTGCCCGAGCCGGTTCCCTTTTAGACCAAGACGACGAACAAGTATATGTCCTTGGTGCAGCGGGTGAATATGCAAAATTTATCAATCACCCGGTTGTAGACGTTAACAACATTGAAATTGAAGAAAATATAAGCCGTTGCTTACGCCTTAAGAAGCACATATTTGAGGCGAGTTGTTCTGTACTTTATATAAGTCGCGCTGGTTTTGAAGCCGCTGTGTACGTTAGGCAAACTCACGAAATCAGTGAATTGGACAAAAACCTTTTAGAAGTATTCTTATCTAGCATTTCTGTAGGCTACGAAAACGTCAACCTCTTCCACGAGTTAAGGAATGCAGCGTTCAGGGATTGGTTAACCCGATTACCAAACCGCAATGAGTTCATTAATATGCTAGACAAGCCTCACTTGTTTGGTGGAGAAAATTTTAGTGTTGCGCTTATCGATGTTAATCATTTTTCCGATGTTAATGATGGGCTAGGGCAAGAAGTTGGTAACGAGTTACTGCGCGCAATCAGCACTCGTTTTCAGACGTCTTTCGATGGCCAAGTCAAAAAGGGACGAATCGGTGCTGATGTTTTTGGACTTATCGGCCCGGATGAACTTGTCTGTCCAGAAGCTATAAACGCACTTTTCCAATCATCGTTTAAAGTTGGTGATCACACACTACCTGTGAACGTTACCGTCGGGTTTTGCAAGCTAGAGAATAAGCGCCATATTGGCATTGAGATTCTAAAGCGTACCAATATTGCGTTAAATCGCGCTAAGAAAAACCTGACAGACAACTTCGAGTATTACGCTAAAGATATTGAGGATCAGACCACATGGCGTTTGGATATGATCCGTCAATTAAGAAGCGACTTTGCGGCGAGAAAGCTAGAACTATGGTTCCAGCCCCAAGTAGACCTGCTCAATGAAAAAGTAGTGGGTATGGAAGGCCTGCTTCGCTGGCCAGATGGAGAGGGAGGCTATATCTCTCCAGCTGTTTTTGTGCCACTTGCTGAATACTCTGGTCTTATCGTTGATATTGGTGAATGGGTACTCGAAGAATCATGTCGCCGGTTGCAAGAGCTGAGAGAAAAGGGGTATGGGCATCTTAGGGTTGCTGTAAATATATCTATTCCCCAGTTTCGCGATAGATTATTTGTCGAAAAAGTTAAACAAGCACTTTCTAAAGCCAATTGTGACCCCAGTCTCTTAGAGCTTGAAATAACCGAAAGTGTGGTAATGGACGAGCCGCAAATAGTGATAGATGCTTTGCGCACGTTGAAAGAGTTTGGTGTCCAAATTGCTATCGATGATTTTGGTACAGGCTTTTCTTCCATGAGTTACCTGCAGCAATTGCCACTAGATCGTTTGAAAGTCGATCGTTCGTTCGTTAAAGACATCAAACCGGGTGCTAGTGCAGTGCTTGCCGAAACCATAGTAACGTTAGGAAACAAGTTAGGTTTACTCACCATCGCCGAAGGTGTGGAAAAAAGAGAGCAAGCAAGCTACATGATTAAACTTGGTTGTGATGAGGCGCAAGGTTATTTATATGCCAAGCCCATGCCTTTTGATGCACTTCTAACGTTTCTTGAGGCGCACGATTAATCAGATAAGGCTGCTGAAACAACACGCTGCAGTTTGGGAAGTATAGTCTGCTCGAACCATGGATTTTTAGCAAGCCACCTGTTATTCCTCCCAGATGGGTGAGGTAAAACAAAGTGTGTATTAGTCGGCGCGCCTACTGCTTCAGTCAAAGTCTTGTACTGGGGTAAATAATACTGCTGTGAGTATCGACCTACGTAAAGCGTGACTTTAGGCTTTAGGTAGGTGAGAAACTCATTGTGCCATGTAGGTGCACATTCTTTTCTAGGAGGGGCATCAGCGCCGTTTTTGTATCCTGGAAAGCAAAAGCCCATAGGTAGCACCGAGATCAAGCGAGAATTATAAAAAGTTTCTTTAGATACGCACAGCCATTCACGCAAGCGATCCCCGCTGGGATCATTAAACGCAATGCTTCTTTCGTGCGCTTTAAGCCCTGGTGCTTGCCCAATAATAAGAATTTTTGTGGATGGTGAAGTGTTAAAAATAGGGTTAGGTTTGTGAGGTAAATGAGGTTCACACAACGTGCAACTTTTTGCTTTGGCCACCAGTACATTGTGCCCTTTCAATATTTTCTCCAATTATTTCTCTTTGTAATACTTTTGTCACAATTGTATGATCTCAATTTGACTATCTAATGTATATACAGTATGTTTAATAGTGACAGTAGTAGACTGTAGCACAGGAGAAGAAACATGCGTAAAGTAGTACTAACATTAGCTCTATCAGCAGCCTTTGGTATTGCGCATGCGGAATCTGGTGAGAACCAGCTTTTCGATTGCATGGATGCGAAAACATTCGAAATGAATAACCAATGTATGTCGGATCAAATCGGCAATAACATTCGTTTCCGTGATGCACAAGCAAAGCTGATCGACATTGCAAGCGAAAGTCAGGGTGACTACGCTATTGCAACAATGACATTCGATCAAGAAAATATGCACATCGACATCGTAGCACATAAAGACTCGCTTAATGCGCTTGCTGCGAACCGTAACTAATCATTAGTTAACGCATATAAGCCGGCGACAATTTCGCCGGCTTTTTTGTATCTTTTAAAAAATCCTATTTAGCCCGTTGATGGCAGCAACACGATACGCTTCCGCCATGGTCGGATAGTTAAATGTGGTGTTAACGAAGTAGTCTATGGTGTTGCCTTCACCTTTTTGCTGCATGATGGCTTGGCCGATATGAACAATCTCAGAGGCACGTTCACCAAAGCAGTGAATACCCAGTATTTCTTTCGTTTCCCGGTGAAATAGAATTTTAAGGCTACCCGTTTGCGTTGATGCAATCTGCGCTCTAGCCAAATGTTTGAACTGGGCTCTTCCCACCTCATAAGGTACTTTGGCTGCGGTAAGTTCTTGTTCTGTCTTACCTACCGAACTAATTTCCGGGATGGTATAGATACCTGAAGGAATATCTTCTACTAAAGCTGAATGTGTATTTATGCCGAGCATCGCCTCAGCGGCAAATCGACCTTGATTATAGGCTGCCGATGCCAAACTTGGGTAACCAATCACATCGCCAACCGCAAATACATTGTCTACGTCAGTTTGATAACTTTCATTAACTTTAAGTTGGCCTCTACCATCAGCTTTTAAACCAATATTCTCAAGTTTCAGGGTATCGGTGTTGCCCGTACGGCCATTAGCAAACAATAAGCAATCGGCCCGCATGCGCTTGCCTGACTCTAGGTTCAAAATTACTGAATCATCTGTCGCTTCTACAGAGGAGTAGGTTTCATTGTGACGAATAAGTACGCCGTTGTTCCATAAGTGGTAACTTAGCGCATCAGAGATTTCGTCATCTAAGAATGACAACAAACGGTCTCGCATATTAACCAGATCGACTTTTACTCCCAAGCCTCTAAAGATACTGGCATATTCCGACCCAATTACACCTGCACCATAAATTATGATGGACTTTGGATCGTGATCTAAAGATAAGATGGTGTCAGAGTTATAAATACGAGGGTGATTAAAATCGATATCTTTCGGGCAATAGGGGCGCGAACCTGTAGCTATTGCTATTTGTGCTGCTTTGACCGTGTCCTTCGAGCCATCTTCTCGGGTTATTTCCAAGGTGTGAGCATCGACAAAGCTGGCTTCGCCATGAAACAGGGTAACGCGGTTCCTATCATAAAAAGAAGAACGCAGGCGAGTTTGGCTTTGCACTACGCCACTAGCATGGCGCATGATGTCTGAAAATGTAAGGCTCTTACTTAAGTGGTTGTCGGCAAACAGGGGAGACGTATTGTATTCAATAAGACGACTGACAGAGTGACGAAGCGCTTTAGATGGAATGGTTCCCCAGTGAGTACAGCCGCCACCAACTGCTTCGTATCGCTCTACCACTGCCACTTTTTTACCGGTCTTGGCAAGCTGCATTGCAACACCTTCTCCACCAGGGCCAGTGCCTATAACTATCGCGTCGTAATGATACGACGGAGCTTTAGTTTTTTGCTTCGTTGCCATCTTCCTTTCCCATATTGTTATCTTTGTATTACGCGGAATATCAAAATAGTGAGCCGCAATACAAAATAAGTGATTCTGGTTTTAGTATAACTACCTTACTTACTTTGTAATTCCAACTATAGAATAAAAAAAACCACATAAGCAGATACTTATGTGGTTTTCGTTTTAATCCAATTAGCTAAAAGAATACGTAATGCTACGCCATTTGTAGTGACAGGCTTTGCAGTTGGACCCATTTCTCTTTCTGCACTGCAAAGGCGTGCTTCATCTCTTTATATTTGTAAGCAAGCTCTAATCCTTCAATGCTGCGTTTTAATGTACGCTTCTTAACGCGCATAACGCGCTTTTTCGTTGCGTAGTACTCACTCATCCGCTGCATTAGCAGGTCGTACTCTTCTTGAATAGTGTGCATCATTTCTTCCGCATTCGGTAGTAACGATACTTTTTCACTTGCTCTTTGAAGCTGCATGGCCGCCAGAGCCTTTTCGATGCGTTCTTCAGGCACCTTGCGAAGGTTCGACGTTAAACCTACATAAGACAGCCCTTTGATCAGCCATTTAGTCGGATCAAACTGATACCAACGAATGCCATTACGGTAGTCGTACTCAAAAATATGGTGATAGTTGTGATAACCCTCACCAAAAGTAAAGAATGCTAAGACGCCATTATCACGTGCCGTATTCTTATCGGTGTAAGGCTGACTACCCCAGAAGTGAGCAAGTGAGTTAATGAAGAAGGTAACGTGGTGAACCAGCACTAAGCGCAACACACCGGCTACTAAGATCATGCCCATGACGTCGCCGTTCAGATAACCCAAAAGACCAGTAATACCAAAGTTAGCAGCGAGTACGATAGGCAAGTAGTATTTGTGCTGCCACATTACAACGCTATCTTTTTGTAGATCTTTACAGTTGCTGTAATCATCGTAACGCTTGGCTTGATACTCGCGTAACATCCAGCCGATGTGCGCAAACCAAAGCCCTTTCTTTGCAGAGTAGGGGTCTTTGTCGTTGTCATCTACATGGCGATGGTGAACGCGATGATCTGACGACCAGTGCAAGATACTGTTTTGCAGGGCCATCGCCCCACCAATCGCTAATACGACACGAACTACAATGTTGGCATCGTAGGTTTTATGTGACCACAAGCGATGATACCCAGCGGTTATCGACATACCGGTGAAATAGAATAGGAATATGGCGGTACCGATTTCTGCCCAATCGATACCCTGATATGCCACCCAAAGCGGCACACCTATAAATGCAATTGCGCCTGATATTATAAATACCAGCACATTCGTTAGGATAAGAGGAGGTTTTTTCATTTTATACAACTTGGCTTACAACTGTTCGCTAATTTATCTTTTTACGAGGCTTCAGGCAAGCAAAACCCATATAAGTTCTGCTTACATGTGTAAAGTTTAATTATAGCCGAGGGTGGCTAAAACGTAGGTAAAACGTGAGAATTAATGCTTAACCCTTGTTTATAAAAGAGATGATTTTGTTTCCCTTTCCCCATCAGTGCGTGTTGCGATAAACTAGGCGTGCTAGTCTTTGATGTATGAGGTTCGATTGCGTTAATGGTTATTCAGATGACGTTGAAAGTAGACTCTAAAGTTAAAAAATCATCAGACCATTAAAAGTTAATGAACACAGGGTGCGAACGTGAGCCGACAAGAACAGAAATTAAAAACCCGCCAAAATATTATCCATGCTGCGTTTTCACTGCTAGACGAAAACCGTAGTTTATCGGCAATAAGTTTGCGTGAAGTTGCCCGAGAAGCTGGTATTGCCCCCACGTCGTTTTATCGACACTTTAAAGATATGGACGAGTTGGGTTTAACGCTGGTGGATGAAGCAGGTTTGGCCCTTCGTCAGCTTATGCGCCAGGCTAGAAGGCGCATAGCTTCAGGCGGGGGCGTCATCCATACCTCTGTTGAAACCTTTATGGAATTCATCGCGGCCAACACAAACGTATTTCGTTTATTACTGCGAGAGCATACCGGTACGTCGTCTGCTTACCGACTAGCAGTGTTCAGAGAAATTCAACATTTCATCGATGAACTTACTGACTACATTATCGAGCAGCAGGGTGTGGAATACGCCTGTGCCCAGTTACAAGCCGATGCCATGGTAAGACTGGTATTCAGTGCCGGAGCTGAAGCATTAGAAGCGGATGATAAGCTTAGAAGTGAAATCGGTGAAAGAGTGAAAACGCAACTTCGCTTTGTTCAAGTAGGCGCTACGCAGAAAGCGTAGCACGGAAGTATTATCAAGTATTTTACGAAACAGATTCTAGTGTAAGCCTTCTTATTACATGGAATATAGCTTGTTAAGCTCTCAATACGATAACGCTGGGTTCAACCAGTTAATTTTAAGAAAGAGAGCAAGATATGTATTATTCAGTTTTAGAAGTTACACCTACTAATGAAGCGTGGATCCCACACTATGTAAAACTCGCCGCAGATATCGTGTCGAAACATGGTGGAAAATATTTAGCGAACAGTGCAAATCATCAAACTTTAGAGGGCGAAAGAGAAGAACCCGCCATTCGCGTTATTATACAGTGGCCTTCAAAACAAAGCGCACTCGACTTTATGTCTGACCCAGATTACCTTCCGCTACTAAAACTAAGAACTGACGGCTCAATAAGCCATCACGTTCTTGTAGAAGGCAAGGAGTAGTAGAAAATGACTTACACGCAAACTAGACTTTGCGTGTAAGTAGTACACCTGCCTCGATGTGATGAGTGAACGGGAACTGATCGAAAAGCGCAGACTGCGAAATATTGTGAGTCTTACTTAAAAGCTCAAGGTTCTGCGCTAAAGTCTCAGGGTTACACGAGATATACACAATATTATCGTAATCCTGAATCATTCTTAGCGAGTCTTCATCTAACCCAGCTCTTGGAGGGTCGACCAATACAGTGGTGAAATTGTAAGTGCTTAAATCAATGCCTTCTAAGCGACTAAACGTACGCTCGCCCTTCATAGCCTGTGTGAATTCTTCAGCCGCTAACCTAACAATTTTTACATTGCTCAGCTCATTCTGCTCAATATTAAATTGTGCAGCCTGCACCGAAGGTTTAGCTATTTCGGTACCTACGACATTATCAAAGTGAAGTGCTAGCGGCAGTGAGAAGTTACCAGCACCGCAATACATTTCCAGTAAATCGCCTGAGAGTGGCTTTACACAATCTAAGGCCCATTCAATCATTTTACAGTTCACTTCAGCATTGGGCTGAGTAAAACTGTTTTCTATATGCTTGAAAACGAATTCTCTACCGTTTACTGGTAAACGCTCAATCACAAAATCGTTGTCGATAATAAGCTTTTGTTTTCTAGCGCGACCAATGATGTTTACTTTGGGAAAGTGAGTCTCAAGTGTCGCTTTTAATTCTTTTGCAGCCACTTGCCATTCTTCATCTAATTGACGATGGTATAAAAGACTTATAACAAGTTCGCCAGACAGTGCAGAGAGGTAATCGATTTGAAATAACTTTTTTCTGAGAGTTTCGTTTGGTCTTACTTCTTCAAGCAAAAGTCTCATCGCATCGTTTATTGCTTTGCAAGCAGGGGGAAAGCTATCTACACGATATTTTTCTTTCGTTTCCTGATTAAACATTATGTGGAATAAGTCATCGCCCTCATGCCACACTCTAAACTCCGCACGCATACGATAGTGCGTTGGCTGAGACGGGAATACAGAAAGTTCTGGTGCATTGAATGGAGAAAGCAACGCGGTGAGACGATTTACTTTTTCGTCCAACTGCTCTTGATAGCGTTGTTGTTCATTGGTGGTCATAAAATTCTCCATTCATTATTAAGGTCGCGAATTGTAGTCCCTTAAAAAATAACTGCAACAAGCGCTCCCGACTTCTTCATTATTAGTATGCATGATTGCCTAAATAGCTTTTAGAAAAAAATGCTGTATTAAAATTAAACAATATTGATTCTTTGCCGATAATAAGAATGAGGATAGTGAGGATCAAATTATGAACGTGGGTCAAATTAAAGCTTTTATGGGAGACCAAAAGGTTGATCAGAAAGCGGATCAAAAGGCAACGGTTCACCCGAATGAAGCGCTTAAAAAGCAGCTGCAGCAAGACGGATTGCAGCAAGCCGCTGAGTTCTCGAAGCAACAAGCAGCTTCAGTATCTGTTTCAAGTAGCCAGACGAGTATCGGCTTGCGCGTGGTAAGTAGCAATATTAATCAAGCGTTGGAAATAGATGGGCAAAAACCACAAGAAACGAAAGAGAAAAATCTTGAAGAAAAGTCGAGCGGTTTATTCGATTTTGAAAAAGTAGCGCGAAACGTACTTAAGTTCGTGGGCAGCGTTATTCGCGGCGCAGCCGATGGAGGTGCCAGCGACGAAAAGCTGACCGGGCTATTTAGCCAAGCAAGGGAAGGAGTAAGCCGCGGTTTCGCAATGGCCGAAAAAGATCTCGCTGGGTTTATGAATGAAGAGATTGAGCAAGGTATAACGAAAAGCCGGGATCTTATTGATACGGGTATTAATGATCTAGAAACCGATATCTTCGGTCGCCAACAGCCTAATGCTGTTCAACTTTCATCCTTAGAAGCTTTAGCTGCATCGGACGAAAAAAGCGGTAGTTTGGTAATTCGTACTAAAGATGGTGATGAGGTGAGCTTTAGTTTTGAAAGCCAGCGATCTTTCCAGGCTTCTCAGCAATTCAATTTTCAAGCTCAGGCATCTCAAGATTTATCTGGCGGAAATGGTGAACAAAATGAAAATGATTTTTCGGCAAGCTATTCTCAACAAACGTCTTATCAATATTATGAAAGAAGCGGTATAAGCTTTTCATTAAAAGGAAAGCTTGATGAAGAGGAATTGAATTCGATAGCTGATTTAGTTGGACAAGTACAGGATCTAGCCGACACCTTCTATAGTGGTGATATCGACAAGGCATTCGAAGAAGCACTGAGTTTAGGCTTTGATGATAAAGAGTTGGTTGGTTACGCACTACAACTAAATAGAACAACACAAACAGAAGTGCTAAAGACATACGAAAATATTCAGCACTATAACGAAGATAAAAGCGACAACGCGAAGTTCGGTAATGTGGTTAGTCCAATCGCTCAGTATCTAGAGAAAATGATGGATACCTTTGCTAACGCAGAAAGTAAGTTAGAAAGTAACGAAGACTATAATGCGTTAATAGCTGGCATTATTAACGAAATGGAAGATGTACAGGTTCCTGACCTTATATCCGCCATAAATAGATTTCGATCTTTTAATCAAACTTTATTAGATGGCCTTCCTCAATCTGCTGAAACCAGCGAGAGCTAATGCTTATGACAATAAAAAGCCCGGAAGCGAGAGCTTACCGGGCTTTTTTACATAACTAAAAACTACGAATAAGAATTACACGTGTTCGACTTTGTCTTTTGCAGGTCGAACTTTCAACGTTCGTTCCTGGAAGATTGAGTCATTTGTTTTATCAATAACACTGCTAAGGTCGTCTGTGACAACCTCGATAAAACCGTAACCTTTTCTTTTTCCAGTTTTGCGATCCTTCATTAAACGAACCGACTGCACTTCAATAAAGCTACTGAAGTATTCCTTTACTGCATTCTCGTTTGCCCTATAGGGTAAATTGCCCACATATAGAGTCTCGACTGATCCGTTATTGGTGTGTGCTCTGGCATCTGAGGAAGATGGACTTTGAATAAGAGACGCTAGCCAAGGAGTAACGATACCGCTTATCAGCAGAGCTGCAGATACGGTAAGTGGAACATGGACGTTTAAACTAGCAGAAGAAAATAACAAATACCCTGCAATTGCAAAAATAGCGCTAATTACAGCGCATTGAATAAAGCCTACTTTCATATACCTACCTTTCTATTGTTTATTATGGTGTTGGAGGCTGTATATAGTTTACTCATTTGTAACAATTTGAACAATAAAATGTGAAAAAACTAGTCGAAAGATGCATTGAGCCTATGGAAATGATGCAGAAATGAGCGGTTAACACCAAAAGCGCCTTAAAAAGCAAAAAAAACCAATTTAAGTGTTGATCTTTCTCAAGAGGTATCTATAATGCGCTCCACGTTCTGAGGGGGCTTCGAGAAAAACAAAGCCAACTTAGCAACAAGTGCGAAACCAAGTTTTCAAACAAATAAAAAGTTTAAAAACATGGTTGACATCGAAAATAAACGATGTAAAATGCGCACCTCACTCGAACAGGGTGAGTCACTAAGAGGCAATGACTTCTGGTGAATTGCGACGGAGTCGCAATGTTCTTTAACAATTTAGACAAGACAATCTGTGTGGGCACTCGTTAAGAGTGTCAC
>NZ_LR812090.1:3021496-3122593 GCF_903772925.1 Alteromonas macleodii | reverse complement strand
CTAAGCTTATATAAAGCTTGGATATATACATTTCTATCGGTGAGTGGCGCAGCTTGGTAGCGCACTTGTTTTGGGTACAAGGGGTCGCAGGTTCAAATCCTGTCTCACCGACCATTTATGCTTATTTGACCTAGCAATAACCCGCAGCTCAGCGAATAAATCAAAGAGTGTTGAAGGTTAAGGTCAAATCAGACTATCGAGCAACAAAGTAAGATCCTGACAGTTCGATAGATGTTTATGTGTTTATCAGTTCGCACGTAAACAAATACAGGATTACTGTGGTGGGCGTAGCTCAGTTGGTAGAGCCCCGGATTGTGATTCCGGTTGTCGTGGGTTCAAGTCCCATCGTCCACCCCACTTCTTGCGGAAGTGGTGGAATTGGTAGACACGCTGGATTTAGGTTCCAGTGCTTCACGGCGTGAGAGTTCAAGTCTCTCCTTCCGCACCATATTTCTAAGCTTATATAAAGCTTGGATATATACATTTCTATCGGTGAGTGGCGCAGCTTGGTAGCGCACTTGTTTTGGGTACAAGGGGTCGCAGGTTCAAATCCTGTCTCACCGACCATTATCTCTTATTCTCTGTTCTTCTATCTTTCCTAAATAGCGTCTTAAACCGCTAGTCAATGTCGTTTTTCAATCTATTTTTCTTACTAGTTTCGCAATTTGTTTAAAATGCGTTCAATTGGTTGTTACAAACTTGTGTTTCCCTCTCGACTCTTGTGGTGTGCGGCTGTATACTACCGCGTCTTTTTTTAACCAGTACGTTTGTTTCAGGTTGGCTTTGTGGCACGATTTTGTGTCCTAACTTTGATTTTATAAACGTCGAATAACGACCTTCTACCCCGGAGTGATATGCAATCAATGCATGACGGGAGAGGGGATTGAGAACAAAACGCCTGTAGAGGCGTATAGTTGAGGTAACATAATGCAAGTTTCAGTCGAGACGACCCAGGGTTTAGAACGCCGTCTTACTATCACCGTTCCATCTGACACGGTTGATTCAGCAGTTAAGTCACGCCTACAGCAGTTGGCAAAAACACAACGCATCAACGGCTTCCGTCCAGGTAAAGTTCCTGTAAGCGTAATCAAAAAGCGTTTCGGCCAGGCAGTTCGCCAAGAAGTTGCTGGCGATGTTATGCAGCAAAACTTCTACCAAGCAGTCATTCAAGAAAAGATTCAGCCTGCTGGTATGCCAAAGTTTGAACTGACTAAAGACGAAGACGGTCAGGACCTAGAATTTGTAGCATCTTTCGAAGTTTACCCAGAAGTAGAAGTGAAAGGTGTTAGCGATATCGAAATCGAAAAGCCAGTAGTAGAAATTACTGACAAAGATCTTGATAACATGATGGAAACGCTTCAAAAGCAGCACGCATCTTGGAAAGAAGTTAAGCGTAAAGCTAAGAAAGACGACAAAGTCATCATCGACTTCGTTGGTTCTATCGACGGTGAAGAGTTCGAAGGCGGAAAAGCAGAAGATTTCGCTCTAGAACTTGGTAAAGACCGCATGATCCCAGGTTTCGAGAAGCCACTAGTTGGCGCGAAAGCGGGTGAAGAAGTAACTATCGAAGTTACTTTCCCAGAAGATTACCATGCTGAAAACCTAAAAGGTAAAGACGCAGTTTTCCAAGCAACAGTTAAGAAAGTAGAAGGTCTAGACCTTCCAAAAGTTGACGAAGAGTTTGCTAAGCTATTCGGTGTTGAAGAAGGCGGCGTGGACGCACTTAAAGCTGAAGTTCGCAAGAACATGCAGCGTGAGCTAGACCAAACGCTTAAAGCACAAGTTAAAGAAGACGTAATTTCTAAGCTTGTTGAAGCTAACGAGATTAATATTCCTCAAGCGCTTATCGATCAAGAAGTAAACGCGCTACGCGAGCAAGCGAAGCAACGTTTCAGCCAACAAGGCGGTGGTCAGAATCTTCCAGACCTACCTGCAGAGCTGTTTACTGACAACGCTAAGCGTCGCGTATCTATTGGTCTACTTCTAGGTGAAGTAATCAAAGAAAACGAACTAAAAGCAGACGAAGCTAAAGTTAACGAGATGATCGAAACTGCAGCTTCTGCGTATGAAGATCCACAAGAGGTTGTTGACTACTACAACAACAATCAAGAGCTTATGCAGCAAATGCAAAACGTTGCGCTAGAAGAACAAGCGATTGAGTGGGTTCTTGAGCAAGCAAAAGTTACTGAAGTAACTAAAGCTTTTGACGAGGTTATGAACAAACAGGCGTAAATTTTTACTGTCTGATTGACAATACTTGTCAGCAACTGCTTAAATGCTCGGAGCCTTCCGAGCATTTTTGTTTTTAACGCTAGATAATCAAGGTAGCTATGACTAATACCCCGTTTGACCCAATGAATGCACTTGTTCCTATGGTTGTTGAGCAAACCTCAAAAGGTGAGCGCTCATACGACATTTACTCTCGTCTTTTAAAAGAAAACGTAATTTTCTTGGTAGGGCAAGTTGAAGATCACATGGCCAACCTAATCGTTGCTCAAATGTTGTTCTTAGAAGCTGAAAATCCAGAAAAAGATATTTTCCTATATATTAACTCTCCCGGTGGTTCTGTTACTGCTGGTATGGCGATTTACGACACAATGAAGTTTATTAAGCCTGACGTGAGCACTGTATGTATGGGCCAAGCTGCAAGCATGGGCGCATTTCTACTCTCTGCAGGAGCTAAAGGTAAGCGTTATTGTCTACCTAATTCGCGCGTAATGATTCACCAACCGCTTGGTGGTTTCCAAGGTCAGGCATCTGATTTTGAAATACATGCGAAAGAAATCCTGTCTATTAAAGAGAAGTTGAATCGCCTAATGGCAGACCATACCGGTCAAGACTATGAAAAAGTCGCGCGCGACACAGACCGTGATAACTTTTTAAGCGCAACCGAGGCAAAAGATTACGGCCTGGTTGACCAAGTTTTAGCAAATCGATCTGACGTAGCCGGAACTAAGTAGTATAGTTATAGATGACCCGAGCCAGTGCATAGCACGAATTTGGTTTTCGGCTCGGGTAAGGCAGAGGCAAAAGTAATGAGTGATAAGCAAAGCGGTGACGGTGATAACAAGCTACTGTACTGTTCGTTTTGTGGCAAAAGCCAACACGAAGTAAGAAAGTTAATAGCAGGCCCGTCGGTATTTATTTGCGACGAGTGTGTTGAGTTATGTAACGATATCATTCGCGAAGAAATTAAGGAAATCGCGCCTAAGCAAAAGCAGGACGCTTTACCTAAACCAACTGAAATTCATGCTCATCTTGACGATTATGTTATCGGCCAAGAACATGCGAAGAAGGTGCTATCAGTAGCGGTTTATAACCACTACAAGCGTTTGCGCAATGGCGATGTTCACGAAGGCGTAGAACTAGGCAAAAGTAACATTCTGTTAATTGGCCCTACAGGTAGTGGTAAAACACTATTAGCAGAAACACTTGCACGTTTACTTGACGTGCCATTCACAATGGCTGACGCAACCACGCTAACGGAAGCTGGCTACGTGGGTGAAGATGTTGAGAATATTATTCAAAAACTACTTCAGAAGTGTGATTACGACGTTGAGAAAGCGCAGCGCGGTATTGTTTACATTGACGAAATCGACAAAATTTCTCGTAAATCTGACAATCCATCAATTACCCGTGACGTATCGGGTGAAGGTGTTCAACAAGCTCTTCTTAAGTTGATTGAAGGTACGGTTGCGTCGGTTCCTCCTCAAGGTGGACGTAAGCATCCTCAGCAAGAGTTCTTGCAAGTTGATACTTCTAAAATACTGTTTATCTGTGGTGGTGCATTTGCTGGCCTTGATAAGGTTATCGAGCAGCGCGCACAGAAAGACACAGGTATTGGATTTGGTGCAACGGTTAAGTCGAAAGACAACAGTAAGCAAATCAGCGAGCTGTTTAAACAGGTTGAACCTGAAGACTTGGTGAAATACGGGTTAATTCCAGAATTCATCGGTCGTCTTCCGGTAGTTACCAGCCTTGAAGAGTTAAACGAAGAGGCACTAATTCAAATTCTACGTGAGCCTAAGAATGCGATCACCAAACAATACGGTGCATTGTTCTCAATGGAAGATGTAGAGCTTGAATTCCGTGATGATGCGTTAAATGCTATTGCGAGAAAAGCAATGGAGCGCAAAACCGGTGCTCGTGGCCTTCGCTCAATTGTAGAAGCCGTTCTACTTGATACCATGTACGACCTTCCTTCTATGGAAGACGTTAGCAAAGTTGTTATCGACGAAACGGTTATTCGTGGTGAGTCGAAGCCTATTTTGATTTACGACAGTAATGAGAAAAAGGCGGCGTCTGAATAGACGTTAGCTAATCATGAAAAAGGTCCTGCGGGACCTTTTTTTGTATGTATCGGTAGATAATGGTTCGTAAGCAATCTTGTGATAACTGACAATAACTAATTCGCTGATACGGTTAATATTTAAGCGGGTAAGAGTGGTAAAGCTATCCTTTCTACTAGAATTTTTAGTTTTGTATTGCCATTCGGTGCAAAATCGATAATGGTTATATTAAGGTCGACAGGCCCCAGAGCAGGGAAGGTAAGGTTAAGGAATTAACACACTTTAATAAGTTTCGATTGAACTTTGCTCTTGCATCCCCATATAAAAATGACATTTCAAACTAATTGAGAACAAGTATGACAGTTGAGCGTGAAAATCGCATTGAAATTCCTGTGCTTGCCTTGCGGGACGTGGTTGTTTACCCGCATATGGTCATACCCCTATTTGTTGGGCGTGAGAAATCAATCCGTTGCCTAGAAGCGGCAATGGATAATGACAAACAAATTTTTCTAGTAGCACAAAAAGACGCGGGCGTTGATGAGCCTGAAGCAGACGATATTTACACTGTAGGTACCATTGCTACTATTCTGCAGCTTTTAAAGCTTCCTGACGGTACTGTAAAAGTACTTGTAGAAGGTAGCGTACGTGGTGAAATTGAAAGCTATAAACAGTCAGACCCTTTCTTTGTCGCTAACGTTGATAAGTTAGAAGATGAAGGCATTGATGAGAGTGAGCAAGAAGTCTTAATTCGCTCTGCAGTGTCGCAGTTTGAAGGCTATGTGAAACTGAATAAAAAAATCCCACCAGAAGTGCTGACTTCACTTAATGGGATTGAAGATGCGGCGCGCCTAGCAGATACCATGGCTGCGCACATGCCTCTTAAGCTTACTGAGAAGCAAAAAGTGCTAGAAATGCAGGGTGTTAATGAGCGCCTTGAATATTTGATGGCACTGATGGAAGGCGAAATTGATTTGCTGCAGGTGGAAAAGAAAATTCGCACCCGCGTTAAAAAGCAAATGGAAAAAAGCCAGCGCGAATATTATTTGAATGAGCAAATGAAAGCCATTCAAAAAGAATTGGGTGAGCTAGACGATGCGCCTGATGAGTTCGAGGCTCTTTCTAAGAAAATAGCTGACGCGAAAATGCCTAAAGAGGCTGAAGATAAAGCGAAAGCTGAACTTCAAAAGCTTAAAATGATGTCACCGATGTCAGCAGAAGCTACTGTGCTTCGAAGCTACATTGAATGGCTTACAAATGTTCCGTGGAATAAGCGTTCGCCAGTGAAGAAAGATCTTTCTCGGGCTGAAGGCGTGCTTAACGAAGACCACTACGGTCTTGAAAAAGTAAAAGAACGTATTCTTGAGTATTTGGCGGTTCAACAGCGCGTTAAGAAGCTTAAAGGCCCGATTCTCTGTCTTGTTGGGCCTCCTGGTGTGGGTAAAACTTCGCTTGGCCAATCTATCGCAAAAGCGACGGGACGTAAGTATGTACGTATGGCCTTAGGCGGCGTGCGAGACGAGGCCGAAATACGTGGTCACCGTCGTACTTACATTGGCTCATTGCCAGGTAAGCTCGTACAAAAAATGGCGAAAGTAGGGGTTAAAAACCCGCTGTTCCTACTTGATGAAATCGACAAGATGTCATCAGATATGCGAGGTGACCCTGCGTCAGCCTTGCTAGAGGTACTAGACCCTGAGCAGAACAACAGCTTCAGCGACCATTATTTAGAAGTGGATTACGATCTATCTGACGTGATGTTCGTCGCAACCTCTAACAGCATGAATATTCCTGGTCCGTTGCTTGACCGTATGGAAGTTATTCGCCTATCTGGTTACACCGAAGATGAAAAGCTTAATATTGCGAAGAACCACTTAATCGGTAAGCAAATGGAGCGCAATGGTCTTAAAGCGAAAGAGCTTGAGATTACAGATTCTGCTGTCATTGGCATGATTCGTTACTACACGCGCGAAGCGGGTGTTAGAAGCTTAGAGCGTGAAGTGTCTAAGGTATGCCGTAAAGCGGTTAAAGATATTTTACTTACGAAGAGCAAAGACAAGGTCATTGTTACTCAAGATAATCTTAAAGATTATCTTGGCGTTCAGCGCTTTGACTACGGTAAAGCCGACAAAGACAATCAAATCGGTCAAGTTACCGGTTTAGCTTGGACCCAAGTTGGTGGCGACTTACTAACTATCGAAACCACATCGGTTCCAGGTAAAGGCAAAATGACGTCCACAGGCTCTTTGGGCGATGTTATGCAGGAGTCAATCAAAGCAGCGATGACAGTGGTGAGAAGCCGCGCTGAAAAGCTTCGCATTAATGATGACTTTTATGAGAAGCGTGATATTCATGTGCACGTTCCTGAAGGTGCAACACCGAAGGATGGCCCAAGTGCCGGTATTGCAATGTGTACAGCTTTAGTATCTTCACTAACAGGTAACCCTGTGAAATGTGATGTTGCCATGACGGGTGAAATTACGCTTCGCGGTGAAGTACTTGCTATTGGTGGTCTAAAAGAAAAGTTACTTGCAGCACACCGTGGTGGTATCAAAACGGTGGTTATTCCAAAGGATAACGAGCGTGATTTGGAAGAAATTCCAGACAATGTGAAAAAAGATTTATCAATTCACCCAGTTAAATGGATTGATGATGTTCTCGATATTGCGCTTCAGGAACCTGTTGAAAGTTTCGAAGTGGTTAAAAAGTAACTTACACGTTTGGCTGCATACCTTTATTTTTAAAGGCGTGCAGCCTTGTTTTTGCTATAAAAATGCAATAATTGACTAAATTATGTGCATTAGACGAAAGAAAAGCTTATTTTTTTGAAAATAGGGCTTTCATGTCGCAAAAGTTGTGTTACCTTTAAGTGGTATTCGCTTGAAGCCTTGCCACAAAAGGGATTGCAGCGATTCATTTAAAAAGTTAATTATTTGTGACTGAAGCTTGATGTTAACGATCAAGCTTGCTATAACGTTCAAGCAAAATCGTTTTGGACAAACAGTATAATAACAATCGAAGGGGATCTAATTGTGAACAAGTCTCAACTTATCGACCAAATCGCTGCTGGTGCAGACATTTCTAAAGCAGCTGCTGGCCGCGCTCTTGACGCATTCACTGACTCAGTAACTGCGGCGCTAAAAGACGGCGACCAAGTTGCACTAGTAGGCTTTGGTACTTTCTCAGTTCGCGAACGTTCAGCTCGCAGTGGTCGTAACCCACAAACTGGTGAGACTATTCAGATTTCAGCAGCGAAAGTTCCATCTTTCAAAGCTGGTAAAGCACTGAAAGACGCTTGTAACTAAGCAAAAAAATTATAGAAAAAGGCGATGGCTAGTCCATCGCCTTTTTTATTTCTAAAGCAAAGAATTCAATATTGGGGTCAGAGTAACGACTCTGACCCCAATATTTTAAGAGTAAGAATTTCCCCTTTAGGCATGCCGATTTTCATACATGTCAGTGAAGCGCTTTAACTTGGCGAAAGTCATTACAAATAGTGTGTTTTGACGTTTATATTCGGCTGCATTGGGTTATAATCATCGCTTATTTTACCTTGAGCTCGCCATTAGGTGATAGATAAGGGTAATTGTAGTAAGCAACGGAGTTGAAGAACAATCATGCTAGAAAGAATCAGAGAAGGTTCTCAAGGCCCTTGGGCGATGGCGATTATTGCGCTTATCGTTTTAAGTTTCGTATTCGCAGGTGTTGGTAGTTACCTAACATCATCAGGTACTACAGCAGTAGCAACTGTTAACGGCGAAGAAATTTCGGCACAAGAACTAGAACGTGCATACCAAAACCAGCGTGCACAAATGGAGTCACAGTACGGCGAAAGCATCGCGCAGCTTTTCTCTAGCGAACAATATCTCGCAGATTTTAGAAAAAATGTACTGGACAGACTTATTGCTGAAAAGCTGATTCAGCAACAAGCTACCGATATGGGCTTGCGTGTAAGCGATGAACAGATTCGTGAAACGATAGTGCAAATGCCAGAATTTCAATTTGGTGGTCAGTTTGATAACGAGCGTTTCCAAGCTATTCTCCGCCAAAATGGTTTTCAAGTTGCAGACTTCCGCGATTACCTAAGAACGCAGATGACTCAGAATCAGTTGGCGGCAGCGTTAACGAATTCTTCATTTTCTCTAGATGGCGAAGTGCAACGAGCTAATGCCCTTCAACGCCAAACTCGTGATGCAAAATACGTATTAGTGAGCTCTGACGAGTTTGCTAGTTCTATCGAAGTAACAGACGCTGATGTAGAAGCCTTCTACAACAATAATATTGCCTCTTTCGATACTGAAGAGCAGGTGAAACTGGCTTATGTAAAACTAAGCGTTGAAGACCTGAAAGGTCGCGTTTCTGTAGATGAAGAAGCAGTACGTACTTATTACGACAATAACCTGGGAAGCTACGGCACTGAAGAAGAACGCCGAGTTTCACATATTCTTATCGAAACAGGTGATGATCAAGATGCTGCGAAAGCAAAAGCAGAGTCATTAAAAACTCAGCTTGATAATGGTGCTGACTTTACAGTGCTTGCTGAAGAAAACTCTGATGACACCTTCTCGGCTGAGAACGGCGGTGACCTAGATTTCATTACACCTGAAATGATGGACCCAGCGTTCGATGAAGCTGCCTTTGCTTTAGAAAATGTGGGTGATGTATCTAACGTTGTTGAGACCGAGTTTGGCTTTCACATTATTAAGTTAACAGACATTAAAGAAGCGCAAGTAAAATCATTTGATGAAGTGGCTAGTGAAATTCGCGACACCCTTCTTTACGATGCGGCAATGGAAAAGTACTTTGAGCTTCAAAATACCCTAGCTGAGATTGCGTTTGAGGTGCCAGATACACTTGAAGACGCAGCTAATGCTGTAGATCTACCTATACAAGAGTCTGTGCTTTTCAGCCGAAATACGGCGCCTGCAGAACTAAGCTTCCCTGGTTTGCTGGATGTTGCTTTCTCATCAGAGCTAGTTGAAGAAGGTCTTAACAGCGACATTGTAGAACTTGATGACGAAACAGTTGTTGTTGCACGTGTTATTGAGCATCAACCACAACGTACTCAGTCACTAGATGAAGTTCGCGAAGGAATTGAAGCGTCGGTAAAAGCGGAAAAAGCGAAAGAAGCAGCAGAAGCTTGGGCCTTCGACATTGCACAGAAAGTACGTGCAGAGGAAAGTGTTGAAAGCGAACTAGCAGAAAAATCTGTAGCTTGGGAAACGGCAGCAGCAGTGCCAAGATCAGGCGGTACACTAGCACGCGCATTGGTTGATACGCTTTTCTCACTGGGTCTTGAAGGTGAAGATAAGGTTGACGTAGCAACAACAGTTAACGGCGATGTTGCAGTTGTTATGCTAGAAGGCGTGAATGCTGCACCTGAACTTGAAACCGAGCTAGGTGAAAACCTGAAACAACGCCTTGCGCAAGTACAAGGTCAACGGGTTTATCAGCAGTACATCGATGCGCTTCGCGCAAATGCTGACGTGACTATTTCTGAGTCATTGTAAGTAGAATTGAGCCACTCTATAGATGGGTGGCAACAATAAAATAAATGATAAAAAGCCAGCTTAAATAAGAGCTGGCTTTTTTGATCGGCTTTATTATTTCGCTTGATGGCCGTTTAACTGGAACAGCAGCGTAATTAACACCTCGGTAATATTACTTACTAATCCCTTGGGCTATATTAGATTGGCACATAGGTAGCAATTCTATAAGTAAAAAAGAGCTAATTTGTTAAAAACAACATGAGTGTATAAAACGCCGCAATGACGCCAGATAGCACGAATATGTAAAGGAAACCTTGCTTGCCTTGTTCAAGGGTATACTTATTTGCCTGCAAATAACCAAACCAAAGTAATGACAAGATTAGGGGTATTAAAACAATTATTTTTAACACGATGACGCCTTCTTTTAAGTTGTACTCTATTTATAACAATGTGAGTAGCTATAAACAAACATTAGGTAGGCCAGTGGAAGCTTTCATACACCTGCAGTAGTCTCTTTTTCTTCCATCCTCGCAATACGGGCTTTGGCTTTACTGTCATGGCTTTGTCGCAAATCTGTTATTAGTGTGTCACTTTAAATTTGTGTAATAGACTCATGTTTCTAAATTGGGTTACGTGAATGTCAATTCAGCCTTTACCTTCTTTAGCGACAGCGCGCAGTATTCACTTCGCCGAAGTATTAATGGCAAGAGAGTCTATCACTCCAATGGATGCGGGTTGTCAAAGCTATCTAATCTACAAGCTTGAAAAACTTGGTTTCACATGTGAGAAACATAAGATAAAAGGCGTTAAAAACCTCATTGCCCGATGGGGGCAGGGGCCTATTCATCTTGCGTTTAGTGGCCACACTGATGTAGTGCCTCCAGGTCCTATCGATAAATGGAAATCACCGCCATTTAGCCCGGTTATAAGTGAGAATAAACTTTACGGGCGCGGCGCTGCCGATATGAAAACGGGCATTGCAGCTATGCTAGCAGCAACAGAGCGAACCATTGCCTCTTTAGATCCTAGCAATATGTCTTTCTGGTGGTTAATTACCAGTGACGAAGAAGGTGAAGCTGAATGGGGTTCAAAGTGGATAGCTGAATATTTGTCGTCTAAAAATGTCCAGCTTGATATGTGTTTAGTAGGCGAGCCTTCTGCATCTACAAGAACCGGTGATACGATAAAAATAGGCCGTAGAGGCTCACTTTCTGGCACTATTCACATTACTGGCAAACAAGGCCATGTGGCTTACCCAAAGACCGCGGTTAATGCTATTCATAAAGCAAGTAGTGTGGTTAATGCACTAACTCACTATCCATTTGATACGGGAAGCGATGACTTTCCTGGCACTACACTTCAAATAACACACATGGATACAGGAAGCTTCACTGATAACATAGTGCCTAGCTCAGTACGGATAGAGTTCAATGTTAGGTATTCGTGGCAGTTCAATCAAAACAGCCTGTCTTTACTACTACGCGATATTATCAAGAATATCGATGTACAGGCCCAAATTAGCTTTTCAAGGCCTTGCGAAGCGTATTTAAGCAGCCCCAATAATGATGCAGAAAAGTGCCTCATTACCTGTGTTGAGAAAGCTATTAAGGGGGCTACCGGTCGTTATCCGGTAATAAGTACATCTGGCGGAACATCAGATGGGCGCTTTTTCGCGAGTGAGCGTACTCAGGTTGTTGAAGTAGGCGTGCCTAACACCACCATTCATCAGGTAAACGAACACATTCACTTATCGGATTTACTTACACTTGAAGATATCTATACGGATATTCTTAAAAATATTGGCGGTAGGTAATTGATACAGATATTCGTAGTAAATGAAAGAAGGGGGCGTATGTAATACGCTCCCTTATACAGTTTTAAGTTCAAGCCGTGGCTTTAAGTTGAATATCGGTCAAATAGCGTTTGCGTTTCTTCTCGGTAAGGCTTTGCATATCAACCACTACCAAGCCATCAATACAGTCGTTAAAATCTGGGTCGACATTGAATCCAAGGAACGCCACACCACCATCTTTAGCCACTTCGGAATATTGCTTATACAACGTAGGCACGTTAACGCCCATGTTAGCTAGTAGATGCTTTAACTGCGTAAATTCGGCCTTATAATCGCTACCTGTGAACTGATGCAAGGAATCTTGCGCCATTTGATAAGGGCGTTTACAGGTCGCTTCCCCGAACTTCGCAGGAAAATACGTAGTGTAGAATTGTACCAGTAGATCTTTAGCGGGCTCAGGATAGGTATTGCTTAGGGATACCGCACCAAAAAGATACCGGTATTTAGGGTAACGACCTAAAAATGCCCCGATACCAAACCACAAATAATCTAAACTGCGTTTGCCCCAGTAGCGAGGCTGTACAAAGCTTCGTCCTAACTCTAAGCCTTGCTTAAATAGTCTTTCGTTGTTTTTACTGTAATTAAATAAAGTTGCTGAGTAGAGTCCGGTAGGATGGTCGGGTGCGGTCAAAAGTTCTGCATCACCAAAACGATAAGCGCCCACGATTTCTAAATCGCTGTCATCCCAAAGTACAAGATGATAATAATAAGAGTCGTATTGGTCGATGTCTCTGCGCTTATTAGTGCCTTCGCCCACTGCGCGAAATGCCACCTCTCGTAAGCGTCCTATCTCACGCATAATGGGCGAGCAGCTTTTGTGCTGATACAAGTAAATAGATTTTCCATCACCTGTTTCTCCGAGATGCTCACATTCTCGCATAGCTCGAGCCAGTTCTTTTCTGTCTTCTGGAGGAGCTATAGAAGCCTGTGTTTCGAATACGCCTTTTTTATTGTTCCCTATTCGATATAAATGGCGCTTGAACAGCTTTACCTGCTCTTTCAACGGAATAGACGTTTGCTGGTATGCTTCAAAAGGGATGAGTTCACCTATGCGCATGGGCAAGTGCTTTTTGCGTTGTTTAAACATCTCTTTTACCAGCAGGGCAGTGGCGAGTGGCTTGTATACCATGGACACGCCATAAAAAAGTGGGCTATTTTTAGCATCAATATAAACTGGTAATATTGGCGCTTTCGCCTGCTTCGCAATACGTAAAAAACCTGTGTGCCACCTGGTGTCACGAACGCCTTGCGGGCGCAAACGAGAGACTTCGCCTGCGGGAAAAATAAGTATGGCACCATCACTATTTAGATGTGATTGAATAGCGGTCAAATGCTGCTTTGGTGTACCGCCTTGCATGTTGTTAACCGGTAGCAGCATTTCGTGAAGTGGCTCGATTGCCATAAGCATTTCGTTAGCGACCACTTTCAAATCGTGACGCACTTCACTTACTAGCTTAATTAAGGCAAGAGCGTCAAGCGAGCCAATTGGATGGTTGGCAATGATCACCACTTTGCCTTCACTAGGAATTCGCTCTTTTTCTACATCGCGGGTGGAATAGCTGATATTAAAGTATTCCAATACTTGTTCGACAAAATCAATATCTTCATAGTGAGGGTAGGTTTCACCAAACTCTGTAATTTCACGTTCATGGAGTAGGTGTCTTAATACGAAAGACAGCGATTTAAACAGAATAGGGTTGTTCGCTACTTGAGGATAATGCTTGTTCAGTACGTCGTTTACAGTAAACATAGAACCTGTTTCTCTTTCGGTTTTGGCGAACAATAGCAAGACAATATGACGCTTTTTACACACTTTGATGGCAGTTATTTGACAGTGTTAAAAAGATGTTATGAGTGCTGGCTCGACAACTTAGTTACGCGTAGATAGATGTGGTAAAAGCATTAGCGGGGGCTATAAGTGCCCCCCTTTAAAAGATGCGTTAACTATGCTGCTTTTGAACGAGACGTTTTGGCTGCAATAGATGTTACTGTGGCTGACTCCAATGAATAGAGGTAATGGATAAGGGATAAATTACCATCCATGTCTTCAGACAATGCACTGCAATTCTCAACCCAGTCGCCATCATTAATGTAGTGAATGCTGTTTTCAAAACTACTTTCAGGGTGATGAATATGTCCGCAAACTACGCCATCCAATCCCATTTCTTCTGCGCGCTTACAGCATGCCTCTCGATAGCGAGCAATAGCTTCATTCGCACCTTTAATGTGCTTTTTGATATAACCTGCCAATGACCAGTATTCACGTTTTCGCCACGCCCTCAAGCGGTTAAACTCGCGATTTAAAAAGAGCAATAGGTCGTAACCTTTATCGCCAATCCACGCATGGAATTTGCCCATGGTTACATCGCCATCGAACTGATCGCCATGTAAAACCAGGTAACGCTTCCCTTGTGCTGTGGTATGCACCAACTCTCGCTCTATTTCTATATCACCGAAAGCCATGCCAGAGTATGACTGAATTGGCTCATCGTGGTTGCCAGGCAAGTAAACCACTCGCGTTCCTTCCTGGCTCATTTGCATAAACTTATGCATAACTTGATTATGGGCTTTTGGCCATCGAAATTGTTTGGTCATTTGCCACATATCAACAATGTCGCCCACCAAATATAAGGTGTCTACTGTGATGCTATCTAGAAAGGAAAGTAAGTATTCAGCTTTGCAATCACGGTTTCCCAAGTGAATATCTGAAAGCCAAAGTGTTCGATAGTGTGTCTTTTTCATAGCGGTTTCCCAAAGCGATGCCTTGGACCGTCACTATAGGTCTGCAAATTGACACTACCGTGACGCTTGCTTGACCATTGTGTTACAAACTTGGTCTAAAGTATAAGAAAGGGGCGGCAATTATCGTTATAAATTACATGCAATTAAAATTCGAATCGGATACTCTGATGTTTCAAGGATGAAGTTTCGTAACGTACAAGGTAGTTCCGTCTCAGTATTCAGACCGTTATTAATATCCTCTCGTTCTCTCTTCGTCCTTAGTTTCTGTTTTGATGTAACGTAAAAACTAAGAGGCCACTCATGAAAATAAATAAAAAGCTCGCCCCGATCCCACTTTTTGTATCCCTCGCTCTGACAGGGTGTATTGAAGTTGACGACGATAGTAACGACGGAGTTGTTGACGCGCTTAATCAACAAAATGCTGTACTTACTGAACAAAATAACCTTCTTGCAGAGCAAATCGAAAATAATCAAACTTCGGTTACGTTGGCAGGCGCTGTGGTTGATACTCGCACTGATATACCTTTAGTGGGCTTGAACGTCGCTGTTTACCAAGGAAATACAGTGATTGCTGAAGGTGTAACCTCAGAGAATGGCAGTTTTAACCTAGAAGGCTTACCAGCAAGTGCAGACCTAACCGTTGTAGTTTCGTCCACTGATGAAAGTTACTTAAAACGCGCATTTTTTATTACCACTGGTCCTGTAAGCACAGGGGAAGGATATGACGACATTGGTATCATAGGAGTATCTACACCTGTTGAGGTAGAGTTCAGCGTTACGGAAACGGAAAGCGGCGAAGCAGTCGGTGGACTTAGCTTTATTGGTTTTTCTTTTTCGGGGGCATCTACCAGCAGCGTATTTGATTTTGCCCATGAAAGCGAATTCAATGAAGAATCACAAACTTACCAAATTACTTTGCCACGTGATTTAAACGTTACACTACGTGCGAATATTGACATAGATAACGACGGAGAAGCTGACTTCGATTTCACTAACAACGACAATGTAAACTTATCTGGCGATACACTGTTTATTTACGATGCAAGTGAGTTTTCAGAAGAGGAAATCAGCCTTGGTCAATACGATGAAGTTACAGCAGAAGAGAAAACTGTTGTAATAAGCCTGATTGACAGTATGGGCGAGCCTATCGCAGGCGCTGAGTTCATGATGGATACGTCAGAGGAAACGTACACGTCTGAATATGATGAAGAAAATGGTTCTTATGAGTTAGTGGTTCCATTTGATGGTGGTATTTCGTTTGAAATGTCCTATTTCCAAGTAGGTGATATCACCTATTCGACAGGCAGTATTAACCTGAGTCGTTCAACACGTTCTGCCACAGGTGAAACTTCAATTAACGTTAGTACAAGTGGGTTTGAGTCAAATAGCTATTACACAGTAGCTGACTCTGAGATTATTAACTTAGTCCTAGTTCCTACTGAAGTTGAGCCCCAAGCAACCGTTGAAGTTATTACTACGAATGTTAACCCGTCTAATTTTGCCTATTCAGTGTATTACAGCGAAGCTGTTGACATAGATCTGGACGAGGTTAGCCTGACTTTCGACGAAGTTTCAATTGTTCGCGGCAATGAGTCTGCTGATGATAGCGTTCCTAATGGTTACACTTATATTTTAAGTGAAGAGGCAAGTGTAGAGCTTAGCCAGAGCGTGGACCTTGGTGGTGTTAAGCACACGTTTTCTCCAGCAACAGAATTGCAAGCTAACACTAACTACCGTTTTGCAATTGGTGAAGTTTCTCCAACCTCTGGTGGTGTTTCAGCAAATATTTATGGTGATGATTATTCATTTACCACCCCCGCTGATGAAACGGCAGAGTTCGATATCAACACTCTAAAATTAGATAACAGCAATTACTATTCTAATGGCTCAGTTATCGTTAGTGAAAATACAGCCGGGGTTGCAAACTCGGCAAATAATTTTGGTAATTCAGTGAGTATTCTACTACCAACTTCAGTTGAATCACTTAATTACCTTATTATTAATTTTGAAAGTTACACTGAAAATGGAAATGAATACGCTTTTGTGAATAGATATGAGCTAGTTCGAGATGAAAACATTTCTATGCAGCGTTTGCTTGCAATAAACGTGGCTCAAAATGAAAGTATCTCTAATCAGGCTTATACTTCGTATATAAGTGGTACAACAGTAGCTGATGGCGAATACATCTACAGAGATAGAATCAGCCTATATCTAGAGGACAACACTGCGGAAAATCCTGTCAGTGCGACTTTTAGTTATGAGTATCAAACAAAAGCTGGCGAAAATGCATCGGGTAAGTTAACACTTCCAATTCTTTAATTCTCATAACGTGAAGAGAGTATAAGCCGATACCTCAGTGTATCGGCTTTTTTATAGCCCCAATTTATTTACTACTTCTAAAAGCTTCTCCCGCATCCAAATATTTACTAAATCTTCATCCGCATTTTTGTGCCAGTACATGTGCACGGGAAGAGGAGGTACTTCAAACGGAAGTGGCAAAGTCTCGATATTACGTTTGTTGTTAAATTGCTGTGCAAAGCGTGCTGGCATAGTCAACAAAAGGTCACACTGACTCACTACATTAACAGCGGCAAAGTAGTGCTCACATTGTAGGGATATTTTTCGATGCAAATTGTGTTGAGCAAGGGCGAGATCAACAGTGTCTAGTTTAGAATCTTTTAAAGACACAAGTGCATGCTGTGCAACTGAGTAGTTTTCAATACTGGGGTTGTCTAGGTAGCTATTTGTTGGCGCGCATACTACCACAAAGGTTTCTTCGCAGATAAATTGTGAACGTATCTCACTGCTGGTGGGAACAAGAGCATCAATTACGATATCAATTTCTTTGTTAGAAAGAGCTGGCGCAAGTTCGGGCCAAGTTACCTGTCTACTAATTACCGTGATATTGGGGGTGTTTTGAACAAGTTCAGGAATTAGCGTTGGAAAAAATATAGATTCTAAAATATCACGCATTCCAAGGTTAACTGTGCGTGGTTTATCACCTATGTCAAAGTCCACTTTGCCTTTTAACGTATTTTCAAGGGTTTCAATTGATGTAACGACCGACGTAATGATGCCTTGGCAGAACGGGGTAGGAATAACTTGCCGCCCATGGCGCGTAAACAATGGGTCATCAAATTTTTCTCGTAGCCTACTGAGCGCATGACTTACCGCAGGCTGAGTAATATGCAGCGCATTGGCGGCTCTAGTAATGCTGCCGTGCTCATAGACCGCACGTAGCACTACGAATAAATTAAAATCTATTTTTCCATGCATAATATTTATGGGTTCGCATAATAAGCCATCATTTTTATTTATTGATAAACAGGGTACACTGGCTTAAATGTTAATAAAAGGTTTCTTTTGTAAGGGGCGTGTGCATGCAGGCATCTGTACTTACCGAGGTGTTGTTACCTCTCGCTTTGGCATTTGTTATGTTTGGCATGGGGTTAACCCTAACCCCTGCTGACTTTGCCCGATTGCTGAAAGCGCCTAGGGCGGTAATAACAGGCTTTATAGGCCAAATTGTGTTATTACCTTTGTTAGCCTTAGGTTTATGTATTGCGTTTGGGGTGCCCGACTATATTGCCGTGGGAATAATGATTTTGGCTGCATGCCCTGGCGGTACTACCAGTAATTTAATCAGCCATATTGCAAAAGCCAATCTAGCCCTTTCGGTTAGCTTAACCGCAATTTCAACCATCGCCTGCGTGTTCACAACGCCATTTATTATACAATTTGCTCTTAACTACTTTGTAAAAGAAAACGCGCCTGAGTTTTCTATTATACAAACGGTGACAGGGCTAGTAGGTATATCAATATTCCCAGTGATAATTGGTATGGCTATTCGACATTTTAAAAGTGGCTTCGCTATGAAAACAGAAAACTTTTTTCGACAATTTTCGATGTACTTTATGTTGCTTATGATTATCGGAGTGCTTGTCTCAGAAAGAGATAACCTAGCTACATCTTTCGAAAGTGCCTTTCTAGTTTGTTTAGCGTTAAACCTTTTATCAGTATTGTTAGGGTTGGTACTTGCCAAGATCTCTGCATTGGCATTTAAAGACTCTCTTACCCTTGCTATTGAAATAGGCGTGCAAAACGCGGCACTCGCCATGCTCATATGTATTACCTTTTTACAAGCGCCTGACTATGCCATTGCCCCTGGTGTTTACGGTATAGCAATGTACATCGGTCCTGCTTTATTAGCGCTGTGGGCAAAACGAAATGCAAAGATAGCTGTGAAAACAACGCCAAAAGTACTCGTGAAATAATAATAATTAGGAAACACATAATGCGTATATTGATTACCGGTGGAGCTACCGGCTTAGGTCAGGCCATTGCCCTAAAATGGGCGGAAAAATGGGTAAGCAAAGATATAAGTATTTGCATTGCAGACATTAACCAAGAGAGGGGAGGTGAAACGGTAGATATGCTTTCTGCACAAGGTGCAAATGCGTTTTATGTACACTGCGATATAACCTCCGATAGTGACGTTAAAGCCCTAGCGCAAACTATCGAAACTCGTTGGGGCGGCGTGGACTATGTGTTTAATAACGCTGGGGTCGCTACGGGCGGTAGTCTTTTAGACGAGACTATCGAGCAGTGGCAATGGGTATTCGATATTAACGTGTTAGGCATGGTGAGAGTGAGTCGTGCGCTATTACCGTTAATGCGCAAGCAATGCAGTGGTTACTTTATTAACGTTGCCTCGCAAGCAGGGCTTACGCCTATTCCTTATATGGGAAGCTATAACTCAGTTAAAGCCGCTGTAGTATCGTTTTCTGAAACAATGAAGTTGGAACTGGCACCAGACAATATAAACGTTAGTGTGGTATGCCCCAGTTTCTTCAAAACAAATTTAGATGAGTCGATGAGAAGCAGCAACCCAGCGTCGCATAAGATGATCAACAAGTTTTTCGCTAAGGCAGATATGACTAAAGAAGAGGTAGCAGAGTCAATATTTCAACAAGTCAGTCAAGGGAAATTCCTTATCCTCACTCATAAGTTAGGCAAACGGGCGTTCTTATTGAAAAAGTTGTTACCCACTCAGCGCTATATAAGCAATATGCTCAATCAAACTAAAACGATGAAACGAGCAATGGAAAAGCACAATTAAAGAATAAAGTTAAAGAGTAAAGAAAGACAAAATTTGTTTCGAATAAATGCTTACCAATAACCGGCTTTAAATAAGCGTTTAGCACAAGAGTAAAAGAAGAACGATATATGCAACAACAGGTAGTAGATAAAGCGGATAGCGTGCGAGCAGGCGAAGAGTTAGACGTCAGCGCTGTGCACGAATGGCTTAAGGAAAATAGTAGTGCCTCAAATCCATCATTGAAGGCCAAGATACAAAGCAGCGATAGTTTGCCTAAAGTAACCCAGTATTCCGGTGGCGCTTCCAATTGGACGTATTGCTTGGACTATCAAAACAGTGAGCAAGACGACAGCCAACAAACCTCGTTAATTTTACGCAGAGCACCCGCAGGTACAAAAGCTAAAGGGGCCCACGATATGGGGCGAGAGTTCCGATTACAGCACGCCTTAAAGCCTGTTTATCGTTATGTACCAGAGATGCTTGGGCTTTGCGAAGATGAAAGCATAATTGGCACTGAGTTCTACGTGATGGAGAAGTTTACCGGTGTGATACCCCGCAAGAACTTACCTAAAGGCTTAAACACCACCGAACAGCAAACCAAACAGCTCTGCACTAATGTACTTGATAGCTTAATAGAGCTACACAAAGTGGACTATAAGAAAGCGGGGCTTGAGCACTTAGGGAAAGGTGCTGGCTATATAGAACGTCAAATAAGCGGGTGGAGCGAGCGCTATAGTAAAGCGAAAACCTGGAATGTCCCCTCGGGTAAAAAAATCATGCGTTGGCTAGAGAATAACATGCCTGACCAAGAACGCATTTGTATTACGCATAATGACTTCAGGTTCGATAATGTGGTGTTAAAGCCGGACAACTACACCCAAATTATCGGCGTTCTTGATTGGGAGTTAGCTACGTTGGGTGACCCACTTATGGACTTAGGTAATACCTTGGCGTATTGGGTGCAAGCTGATGATGATTTTTTAGCACAATCTACACGTCGTCAGCCAACTCACTTGCCGGGAATGCTAACACGTAAGCAAGTTGTGGCGTATTACTGTAAGGAAATGGAGATAGATGTTAAAGATTTTGCTTTTTATGAGGTTTACGGGCTTTTCCGTTTAGCTGGTATTGCACAGCAAATTTACTATCGCTATCACCACAAGCAAACCAATAATCCAGCGTTCAAAAACTTTTGGATCTTCATTCATTACTTAATGTGGCGTTGTAATAAGGCCATTAAAGCATCAGGAAAACGATAATGACAACAAGACGCAATATTCTGATAACGGGCGCGAGTTCTGGTTTAGGCAAAGGAATGGCGATTGAGTTTGCCAAACAGGGGTGTAACTTAGCGCTATGTGCAAGGCGCTTTGAGAACTTAGAAAAACTGAAAGACGAATTACTTTCAATTAATCCAAATATTGACGTGTATATTCGCTCGCTTGATGTAAATGATCACGATGCGGTTTTTGAAGTGTTCGACGCATTCAAAGCTGACATGGGAACCCTAGATAGAGTTATTGTGAATGCAGGAATGGGAAAGGGCGCGTCAATTGGCACAGGGTATTTCCATGCCAATAAGCAAACGGCGGTAACTAACTTTGTGTCGGCGCTAGCGCAATGTGAAGCGGCAATGGCTATTTTCAAAGCACAAAACAGTGGGCATTTAGTGACAATTTCATCTATAAGTGCTGTACGCGGGTTTAGACGAGCTATGACTGTTTACGCCGCTACGAAGGCAGGCCTAACGTCTATGACAGAAGGTATTCGAATGGATGTAATGAATACGCCGATTAAAGTCACCTGCATTCATCCTGGTTTTATTCGCAGTGAGATAAATGAAAAAGTTGAGAAGGTGCCGTTTATTGTTGATACCGATGTGGGCTGTCGCGCTATGGTCAACGCAATCAATAAAGAAAAAGCGAATGCGTTTGTGCCAAGCTGGCCTTGGGCAATTCTTCACTGGATCATGCGTATTGCACCGGCAAGCTCAATAAGAAAAATGAGCTGATAAGCGGATAGCTGGGATGTGAACACACCGCAAAGACTGTAACAGAGCTCGCCTAGTGGTGGGCTTTATGCCTTTAAGTCTAAATTTAAAATCAGTAACCCATGCTAATTAGCGTCGATTACAGATACAAAAAAAGCGCCGAAGGGCGCTTTTTTAACTACTAATCGTAAAGATTAACCTAGTGCTTTAATCTGTGCAGCTAGACGGCTCTTATGACGAGCAGCTTTGTTCTTGTGAATCAAGCCTTTAGTAGCCATTCTGTCAAGTACTGGAGTAGCAGCAGTAAGTGCAGCTTGTGCCGCTTCTTTGTCACCGCTTGCAATTGCAGCGATAACTTTCTTGATGCTTGTACGAGTCATTGAACGACGGCTAGCGTTGTGCTGACGACGCTTTTCGGCTTGGATTGCACGCTTCTTAGCAGACTTAATGTTAGCCAAGGTGTAACTCCCAAAATAAATTCATGTCAAAAACGAGGGTGCGGATTGTGCCTACCAAACGCCCAAATGTCAAACGATTTAAAACTTAAATCGTTCCGCATTAAAACGCGCAAGCTATTGAACACAAAGTATGCTCAACACGTTGCACATTCTTTGCGACATTTCTCTGCGACATTTTTTGAAAGAAATTCGTAATGATATTCTTTCAGGACATTTAAGCGATAGACATGCAAAAACAACAGCACCCCATATCGGGCGCGGATTATAGCAAGAAAGTTCATAAAGGTGCACAACTATTTTGAATAAATCGTTTCGTAGACCATAGGCTTTCGCTATTATGGCTCGCTCGCAACCTGTTGTTGTCGCTTTACGCGTAGCAGACGTCTTTAATAACGCTTAAAAACTGTTTGCTGTTCAGTCTATTTTTACCTCTATTGGAAGTGTGACGTGTCACGGAAGTTAATAAAATCTGGTCTTATCGTCAGTGTTATGACCCTGGTCTCGCGAGTATTAGGCCTGGTGCGTGATGTTGTTGTTGCCAAGCTTATGGGCGATGGGGCAGCTGCTGACGTATTTTTCTTTGCTAACAAAATTCCTAATTTTCTACGTCGTCTATTCGCTGAAGGCGCATTTGCGCAAGCGTTTATTCCGGTGTTAACCGAAGTTCATGAAAACGACGATAAAAAGCAGCTAAGAGAATTTGTTGCGAAAGTTAGCGGTACGTTAGGCGCTATCGTGTTTGTGGTATCTATTATTGGCGTTGTTGCATCACCTGTTTTGGCTGCCCTCTTTGGTACCGGTTGGTTTATGGCATGGCTTGAAGGCGATGAAGCTGGCGACAAGTTTGTGCTTGCATCAACCATGCTAAAAATAACTTTTCCGTACTTAGCATTTATCTCCTTAACAGGGTTGGCTGGCGCAATACTCAATACCCTCAACAAATTTGCCGTTGCAGCCTTCACTCCTGTTTTACTAAACGTATGTATTATTACGTGTGCGATATATTTAGCACCTGAATTGGAACAACCTGCATACGCTCTCGCTTGGGGGGTGTTTATTGGCGGCATCGTGCAATTTTCGTTTCAACTGCCCTTTTTGTTCAGAGCTGGGCTTTTAGTTAAGCCGAAGTGGGGCTGGCACGACGAAAATGTGGTTAAAGTGCGTACCCTTATGATCCCCGCATTATTCGGTGTGTCAGTAGGACAGATTAACCTGCTTTTTGATACCTTTATCGCCAGCTTTTTAGTTACCGGTTCAATAAGCTGGTTGTACTATTCAGACAGACTACTTGAGTTTCCTTTAGGGCTGTTTGGTATCGCCATTGCCACAGTTATTTTACCTACGCTGTCTAGAAATCATGTAAGCAATAACCCCAAAGCGTTTGCTGCGAATATCGACTGGGCGTTTCGCATGGTGTGTTTGTTAGGCATTCCGGCAGCAGTAGGGCTCGGCGTAATGGCAAGGCCTATTTTAACCGTTATATTCCAACGCGGCGCGTT
Source organism: Alteromonas macleodii (assembly GCF_903772925.1). NCBI lineage: Bacteria > Pseudomonadati > Pseudomonadota > Gammaproteobacteria > Alteromonadales > Alteromonadaceae > Alteromonas > Alteromonas fortis. The sequence goes on along the minus strand of NZ_LR812090.1, from coordinate 3,099,179 downwards.
TACTGCAGAAACGGCCATTATGGCTTCGTACTCGCTTACTGCGTACTCATTTGGCTTGCTCAGCTTTATGCTGGTTAAGATTCTTGCGCCAGGTTTTTACTCCCGACAAGACACTAAAACGCCGGTGAAATTTGGTATCTGGTGTATGGTCGCTAACATGGTGTTTAACGTAGTCCTTGCTATACCTTTTGGATATGTAGGGTTAGCTATTGCAACTAGCATGTCAGCTACGCTAAACGCTGCTTTGCTCTATATAACGCTTCACCGTCAAGGAGTGTTTGCACTTAGCCGTACATCGGTTCTGTTTATAGCGCGCGTGGTACTCTCAAGTGCTGCCATGGGCGGGCTTATTTACTATCGAGACCAAGGCTTAGCCTTCTTTGATTTATCGCTTTCTGCCCAAATGTTAGAGGTAGGGATAACCATTTCGCTATCGGTGATATTATTTATGACCACCATGGTGGTGCTGGGCATGCGTCCGAGGCACTTTAGAAGCGGTGGCGAGTAATTTTTAATTACGGTAACCCGACAGCGCGGGAATAGTGCGCGCGCTTGGTATTGTGCTCGTGGTCGGCTATAATCGCGAGCTTTGAATTTCTAGCAGTTAAAAGGTAGTGGCTAACAGTGGAATTTATCCGCGGGCTAAACAATGTAAAACCGCACCACAAAGGGTGTGTGCTCACTATCGGCAAGTTCGACGGCGTACACCGTGGTCATCAGGCTGTGCTGGCGAATGTGCTTGAAAAAGCGAAATCGCTATCACTTCCAGCCACCGTGATGGTGTTTGAACCGCAACCTGAAGAAGTTTTTATGCCTGATAAGGCCCCAGCGCGTATCAGCCCTCTTCGTGAAAAGTACGAATTGCTGCGCCAACAAGGTGTGGACAGACTGCTTGCTGTACGCTTTAACGCTGAGTTTGCAAAACAAAGTGCCGACACTTTTGTCCACGACCTACTGGTAGACAAATTAGGTGTTAAATTCCTAGTTGTTGGTGATGACTTCCGTTTTGGCAATGGTCGTAAAGGTGACTTCGAGATGCTTGAAGCGGCGGGTCGTCAGTACGGCTTCGATGTAGTAAGTACCCATAGTTTTACTATGCACGCTCATCGAATAAGCTCAACTGCGGTTCGAGAAGCGCTAGCTGACAGTGATTTCGGACTATCTACCGAAATGTTAGGCCGCCCCTTCGCTATTCACGGCAGGGTTGTGCACGGTGAGAAAAAAGGCCGTACCATTGGCTTTCCGACCGCTAACGTAATGCTTAAACGCCAGAAAACACCCATTCACGGCGTGTTTGCGGTGCGTGTTGATGTAGATGGCAAGCACTTTAACGGTGTTGCTAACATTGGTACTCGTCCCACTGTAAACGGGGTACGAAACCAACTTGAAGTTCACATTTTTGACTTGTCATCCGACCTATACGGTAAGCCCATTACGGTGTTTCCCATGGCGAAAATAAGAGATGAAATTAAATTTGATTCTTTCGAGGCGTTGAAAGATCAAATTCAAGCGGATGCAGCGCAAGCGCGTCTGTTATTAGCATAGTTAAACGTGATAAAGTCACAAGACGTTTGTGCGCGTATTAGTTTCATTGTGCTCGACTTTTTAAACGTTGATCCTTGTTTGTGGAACGTGCAAGTGCACTATGGTGCTAGAACATATTTCGTCGGCCTCGCGTTAGTGGGGGCGACACCCAGTTTTACGTTGAATTTTTCAAATTCAGCGTTTTAATTTGAACATCGCAAAATGAATATCGCCTTCACAATGTTTTCGTGCATTGGGTGAACATTAAGGTAACCGGATAATACAATTTTATGAGTGATTACAAAGCCACACTGAACCTTCCAGAAACTGCGTTTCCGATGCGCGGTAACCTTGCTCAGCGCGAGCCAAAAATGCTTAAAGACTGGCAGGAAAAAGGGGTATACAGCAAAATTCGTGAAGCGAAAAAAGGTAAAAAACCGTTTATTCTTCACGATGGCCCTCCATATGCAAATGGCGATATTCACATTGGTCACGCGGTTAATAAAATTCTTAAAGACATTATTGTAAAGTCTAAAAACCTTTCCGACTTCGACTCTCCGTATGTTCCTGGTTGGGATTGTCACGGTCTGCCAATCGAGTTGATGGTAGAAAAGAAAGTTGGTAAGCCGGGTAAGAAAGTTACAGCAGCTGAGTTTCGTCAAAAATGTCGCGAATATGCGCAAAAGCAAATTGACGGGCAAATGGCCGACTTTAAACGCTTAGGTGTGTTTGGTGAGTGGGATAACCCATACAAAACCATGGACTTCAAATCTGAAGCCGACATCATTCGTGCATTAAGTAAAATTGTAGACTCTGGTCACTTAGAAAAGGGCTTCAAACCTGTTCACTGGTGTACAGATTGTGGTTCAGCACTTGCTGAAGCAGAGGTTGAATACAAAGACAAAGTTTCTCCGGCTATCGACGTTAAGTTCCCAGTAGCTGATGTGGCTGCTATCGCAGAAGCGTTTGGCGTGTCTGAAAGAGACTTAACCACACACAAAGCTGGCGTCGTTATTTGGACCACTACACCGTGGACGCTACCTGCCAACCGTGCAATTAGCTTACACCCTGAACTTACCTACGCAATTGTTGAGGTTCAGCCGTCAAACGAATGGTTAGTGGTAGCGCAGGACCTGCTTGAAAGCTGTATGAATCGTTACGGCGTAGAAGATTTCCGTGAAGTGGCAACCTGTACTGGCGAAGCACTAGATAAGCTTAAAGTGAATCATCCATTCTTAGACCTTGAAGTACCGCTAATTTTAGGCGAACACGTTACTACAGAGTCTGGTACTGGCTGTGTTCACACTGCACCTGCTCATGGTGTTGACGACTTCAACGTTGGCAAACAATACGATATCGAAGTGTACAATCCGGTAGGTAATAATGGTGTGTACCTTGAAAACACGCCTCTATTTGCAGGTAAGTTTGTATTTAAAGCTAACGATGAAATTATTGAAACGGTAAAAGAGAAGGGCAACCTTGTCTTGAACGTGAAATACGAGCATAGCTACCCACACTGCTGGCGCCACAAAACGCCAATTATTTTCCGCGCTACGCCTCAGTGGTTTGTTAGCATGGATAAGAAAGGCCTTCGCGCTGAATCACTTGAACAAATTAAGCAAACCAAGTGGATCCCAGATTGGGGCCAAAACCGCATTGAAAAAATGGTTGAAGGTCGTCCAGACTGGTGTATCTCTCGTCAACGTACGTGGGGCGTGCCTATTCCTTTGTACGTGCATAAACTTACCGGTGAGATTCACCCTGAGTCTGCGGCATTGATGGAAAAAGTGGCGCAAGAAGTTGAAGCGAAAGGCATACAAGCGTGGTGGGATCTAGATGATGCAGCACTGCTTGGTAGCGAGTTAGACAACTACGAGAAAGTAACTGATACCCTAGATGTATGGTTTGACTCAGGCGTAACTCACTACTTTGTGGTAGACCGTCGCGATGATATCCCGGCCTCTGCCGATTTATATCTTGAAGGTTCTGACCAGCACCGCGGTTGGTTTATGTCTTCGCTTATGTCATCAACTGCCATGCACGGTCACGCGCCTTATAAAGAAGTGCTAACACACGGCTTTACGGTAGATGCCCACGGCAGAAAAATGTCGAAGTCGGTAGGTAATGTTGTGGCGCCTCAGGAAGTGACTAACAAATTAGGCGCAGACATCCTTCGTCTATGGGTAGCGTCTACTGACTATCGCGGCGAGATTGCGGTATCGGATGAAATCTTAAAACGCGCTGCAGACGGCTATCGCCGCGTACGTAATACGGCACGCTTCCTTCTTGCTAACCTTAACGGTTTTGACGTTAAAGATGCAGTTGCAGAAGATGATATGGTTGCTCTTGACCGCTGGATTGTTGCTCGTGCCAAGGCGCTTCAAGAAGAGCTTATCGAAGCGTATGAAAAGTATGACCTACTAGTAGTGTCACAGAAGCTTACGCACTTTTGTTCAATTGAACTGGGGTCATTCTATTTAGACGTCATTAAAGACCGTCAATATACAGCCGAAGCAGATGGCTTGGCCCGTCGCTCATGCCAAACGGCCATGTACCACATCATTGAAGCATTGGTTCGTTGGATGGCGCCTATCACCAGCTTTACTGCTCAAGAAATTTGGGAAACGCTACCAGGTGAGCGTAGTGAGTTTGTATTTACTGAAACTTGGTACGAAGGGTTTAATAACTTCACGCAAAGCGATACGTTTAATGATGCCCTATGGCATCAAGTGCTAAGCGTAAAAGACGCGGCAAACCAAGCGATGGAACAGGCGCGTAAAGATGGCGAACTGGGTGGTTCATTAGAAGCGAGCATTTCGCTTTATGCTACCGAGTCGTTGTACAACGTACTCGCAAAACTTGAAGACGAGCTACGCTTCGTACTTATTACATCGGGCGTTACGCTAACCAAAGTCGACAATGCTCCGTCTGATGCGAAAGCTACAGACGTTGAAGGTCTATGGCTAAGCGTTGATAAAGCAAGTGGCGAAAAATGCGTGCGCTGTTGGCATCACCGTGAAGATGTTGGTTCACATGAAGGTCACGAAGAGCTATGTGGTCGCTGTGTGACAAACATCGATGGAGACGGAGAAGAGCGTCACTATGCTTAAGCTTTTTCGCGAAACGGGGTTGCGTTTCTTATGGATAAGCGCAGTTGCGTTTATCCTCGACCAATGGAGTAAGTATACGGTTATCGACAGCATGTCGCTGTATCAGTCTATACAGGTACTGCCGTTTTTTAACTTTACTTACGTGCACAACTACGGAGCCGCATTTAGCTTTTTAGAAAATGCGGGTGGTTGGCAGCGCTGGTTCTTCACTGCCATTGCTGTTGTAGTAAGTGTAGTGATTTTGTGGTGGCTGAAACAGTCACCTCGTTCGCAAAAAATGCTGCCGGTTGCATTTGCCTTTATCTTAGGTGGTGCACTAGGAAACGTTTACGACCGTTTAGTTCATGGTTATGTCATCGACTTCTTAGATTTTTACGTAAACAATTATCACTGGCCCGCCTTCAATATTGCCGACAGCGCCATATTTATAGGTGCGGCTTTACTTATCATCGACATGTTTAAAAATGGCGATAAAAGAAGTGAAGAAAAAAGCGCAAACGTGCAAGCAAGCGGCGCGAAAAGTAGCGAAACCATTAAGTAGTATTCGGAAAGGTTATGACAGATTCTTTAGTAATAGGCGCAGATAGCGAAGTTATTCTTCACTTCGATTTGAAACTTGAAGACGGCTCTGCTGCAGACAGTACTCGTGTAAATAACAAACCTGCCAAAATGGTGATGGGTGACGGCAGCCTAACACCGAATTTTGAAGCGTGTTTACTTGGGCTCGCAAAGGGTGACAAAAAGTCTTTCACATTAGGCCCTGAAGATGCGTTTGGTCAGTCTGACCCGAACAATATTCACTACATGGATAGAAGCCGCTTCGGTGCTGACTTACAAGTAGAAGAAGGCATGATTCTAGCCTTTGCACAGCCAGATGGTTCTGAAATTCCGGGGATTATTCGAAGTGCTGCCGGCGATTCAGTAACGGTAGACTTCAATCATCCGTTAGCAGGTCAAACGGTTATTTTCGATGTAGAAATCATTGATGTTAAGCCTGGCGCCTCAGCACAAGGTGGACACTAGTTATGCAGATTCATTTAGCTAACCCTCGCGGCTTCTGTGCGGGCGTAGACAGAGCTATCACAATAGTTGAGCGAGCGCTTGAAATGTTTGAGCCGCCAATTTATGTGCGCCACGAAGTGGTACACAATAAATTTGTGGTAGATGGGCTACGTGAGCGTGGAGCGTTATTTGTGGATGAACTTCACGAAGTACCAGACGACAGCATAGTAATATTTTCTGCCCATGGCGTATCGCAAGCGGTAAGAAAAGAAGCAGAAAGTCGTGGTCTCAAGGTCTTTGACGCCACGTGCCCCTTGGTTACTAAAGTACATATGGAAGTTACTCGTGCTAGCAAAACAGGTACTGAGTGCATCTTGATTGGTCATGCTGGTCACCCTGAAGTAGAGGGCACCATGGGTCAGTATAGCAATGAAGAAGGCGGTATCTATTTAGTAGAGTCTGAAGCTGATGTTGCGACGCTTGAAGTTAAAGACCCTGCAAATCTTTATTATTGCAGCCAAACTACGTTATCTGTTGATGACACCGCCGATGTAATTGATGCCCTTCGCGCTAAGTTTCCTAAAATCAACGGCCCTAGAAAAGACGATATTTGCTATGCAACACAGAATCGCCAAGACGCAGTGCGCGACTTATCGCAAGACTGTCAGGTTCTATTGGTGGTTGGGGCACAGAATAGCTCAAACTCGAACCGTCTTCGCGAACTGGCTGAAAAAATTGGCGCTAAAGCCTATTTGATTGCCGACGCTAATTGCATCCAAGAAGAATGGCTAGAAGGCGTAGAGCATATTGGCGTTACCGCAGGTGCTTCTGCCCCTGAAGTCTTGGTGCAAGGTGTAGTAAATAAGCTTAAAGCATGGGGCGCAGTTTCGGCTTCTGAGCGTTCCGGGCGCGAAGAGAACGTAGAATTTGCTGTTCCTAAAGAATTGAGAGTTAAGCAAGTCGTTTAAACTCGCTACATTTTCAAAATAAAAAAACACCGCACTTTGTTGCGGTGTTTTTTTATGCTTTTGTCTACTGGAAATTCAATGACTTGCGGATAGATAATGATACCTTAAATTAAAATGAGGTTTAGCGACTAAAAGAATTTAGCTACTTGTACAAGGTACCCAGTCAGTTTTATTTTTGGTGGAAGTGAAGCTTCAATACTACAGTAGCGTGCACGCTGGGCGTGTAAAGTCTGAGACTTTAATTACGATACTGTGAAGTATTCGTGCGGCAGGGCCGAGGAAGTCAGCGTAACATTAATAGCCAGTTTGTGACCTTTTAGGTAGCTAAAAATTATACGTTTTGATAACCAATAATACCCAGCGTAATGCGCTTTTGTCTTACTATACTAAATTGGTGATAACACCCGTTCTTACGTTTCGAATTTGGCAAAAGTGATGAGAGTTAAAAAGGTGGCGAGAAACCAAGTGAAAGGAAGCACAATCTGCACCCAACGCGGTGTAGGTCTAATAGAGATTTTGATTACTCTATTTATATTGGCGGTAGGATTACTGGGCGTTGCTGCACTCCAGTTTACCGGTTCGTTTGCCAATAAAGATGCCATAAGCCGGACCCAAGCGGAAATGGTTGCCGCACAAGTAGCAGAGCGATTACGTGCCGCTGCACGTCCTGCAACGGTGGGCGATGGCATGGTGGCAAACAACGACTATTTCACAGACACAACCTATAATTTTTCAGGTTTAAGTTGCTCAAATACCTCTCAGCCCTATTATGGCTGCTGCCTAACAAGACCCGCCAACATTCCTAACTGTGAAGGGCAAGCCTGTAGTGAAGTGCAAATGGCCAAGTATGATGGCTGGGCGCTTTCATGCTCTGCAGTGCAGACAAATCCACAAACTACAGTTTCAGTAACCTGTGATGACAATAACGCCGCTGACACTTACAGTTGTAGCCCGGGTTCACGTGTGGAAATTTTGCTAATGTGGCCCGTGTCATCCTCCGGCAACCAGCAATATAATTTGAATTCGCGATGTAACGAAGCCGAAGGTGACAGCAATGGGTGTGTGTTTAAGGACGTCACGCTATGAATAGCTATCGTCAACGAACACAATACGGCTTTTCACTCGTTGAGTTAATGATTACTTTGACTCTAGGTCTGATTATTTCAGGTGCGGTTATTCAGGTTTTAGTCAGTTCAAGCGTTACCAATAAAGTTAATCAAGCGGTGGCTCAAGTTCAAGAATCTGGGCGCTTCATTATGGCCCGTTTGTCGGCGGAGTTTTACGAAGTTGGCCGTTATGACCAAATTGTCGCAGATGTCGATACATCTGTTGATATTGTCGCTGAAGCTGCTTATGTCGAAAATCATCCAGTTGCCTTGCCCGGTGACTTTTCCACTAATAACACGTTAGGTAGCGTACAGACCACCAGCGGTGGTAGCGATAAACTCGTAGTAAGCCTTTTGAATCACGAAGATTGTACAGGTAACGCACATGGCTATGCTGGTCGCGAATTCCACGTTGTTAATCATTATTTTGTGAGCGGCAGTGCACTAAAATGTACCGGTTATGATGGGCGCGTTTTACTTGGTATTAAGTCGCAAACGGTTGACCCTATTACAGTCACTTTGCTAGATAACGTGGAAAGTTTTCAAGTGCAGTTTGGCGTGTCAGACGTGATCACAAGTTCTAATGGTCAGGCCGTCACTTACGTAACTGCCGATGCTATCGATAACCTAAGAGCCCTCAATCAACAAGTGGTGTCATTGCGATGGGCCATTATGCTTAAAAGCTACCAAAATGAAGTGCGACAAACCCAAGCACAAAAATATGCGCTCTTAAATGAGGCGTCTAAAACAATGACGACCGACCATTATTATCAAGTCTTTTCTAAGACCTTGGCCCTAAGAAATATGAAAAATTTTGTCAGGAGTTCGAAATGAAACAGCAAGGCTTAGTCATGGTATTTGCGCTACTTGTTTTGCTGTCTATCACGGTTTTAGGCGTAAGCGCTGTAACCAGCAGTTTGTCTCAATCAAAGATGGCCGTGTCTATGCAGCAAAGTGGATTAGCGTTCGACGCGGCTGAAGCTGCAATCGCGGGTGTTTTTTTCGAATCCGAAGATGAGGCCTTGCTCACTGACCCAGCAAAAACGGATCCACTTTCAGAAGCAAGGCAAGGCACTATTTTCAATCCTGAAGCAGACTCTATGAGCTGTTTCGACGAAAATCAATGGACTGATAGATACATGACTGAAGGCGGCTTAACTATCGGTGATAGGCATATTACAGACGGTACATATCAAAATGAGGCGTCTTCAAAAAGCTGGTCGCGCACGGCATTTATTCGTGAACAAGCTTGCCGAGGTTCTAGCAATGTAATCGGTGGAAGTAATGTTAACTGCCACGTATTTATTATTAGAGGCTGCGGAAAAGTTGCGGGTAAGTCCACAGTGGTAGCTAACAGCTTAGCTGCATCCGTTTTTGGCCCGGCTTCACAATAGGTATTATGATGAAAAAAATAACAAATTACCTTGCTTCAATTACGCTGTTTAGCTGTATTGGCTTTTCTGCCTTTGGCGATGACCTTGATATTTATTTAGGGAATGCCAGCAGTGCGGTTACCTATAACCCAAATGTACTCTTTATAATGGACTCATCGGGAAGTATGGGGTCTTATGATAACACCAGTCAGACCAGAATGCTCCGGGTGCAAAATGCGCTGAAAGACGCGTTGCGCTCTGCCACAAATATTAATGCTGGTCTGATGCGATTTTCTGACTATGGCGGGCCAATCCTATATCCTATACGTAATATTGATGAGGCTGTGCGTCCTGAAATTATTGTTTCAACAAACGACGATGATCATGATGCCCATGAAATAAACGGTAATGTGACTACAGACAGCAACGACCTGATATTAAGTAGTGGCACCCAAACGGTAACTTCTGGCCTGCGCTTTACCGATTTAAACATACCGCAAGGGGCTACCATTGTTAGTGCTAATATTCGCCTTACTTCTGAAAGGTTTAATATTGCAGGTACTTCTCTTGTCATTTCAGCAGAAGCATCTGCATCTAGCACCGAGTTTTCTTCAAGCAGAAATAATCTTAGCGAACGGACCAAAACAAGCGCCAATGTCGAATGGTTGACTGACAATAGTTTTCCCGCCTCAGGTGAAGTCATTACCACGCCAGACATTAGCGCTGTAATACAAGAAGTTGTGGACTTGTCTGCTTGGTGTGGCGGAAAAGACTTAAATATCCTGATTGAAGGTTCAAGTTCGGACAGCGCTAGTGGTCGAGAGGCAAGAGCGAGTGATTTAGGACAAAGCGGTGCGCCACAATTAGTTGTATCTTACGATGACTCTACCGCGACGGGGTGTGTACAAGGTGAGGGCATTTATCAAGTTGGTAACTCTAAAGATAACTCTGAAGAAGCGACCAATGGTTATCCTAACACAGGAAGTGAGCTCACGTTTCACCCATCATACAACGACTACATTGGGGTAAGGTTCAGAAACGTAAATATTCCGCAAGGCGCTGAAATAACAGAGGCGTACCTCGAGTTTACGGCCTACAGTACTGTAACTTATGGCAACCCTAGTATGCGTATACGCGGTGTCGCTGACGATGATGCGGCAGACTTTCATCCAAACCAACGCTATCGCTTGCGAAATCTGCCAAAAACCTCAGGCATTACGTGGTCAATGCCTGACTTTTACAACAACAACAATTATCGCACGCCAAATATAAGCAGTATCGTCAAACAAATCGTCGACCGCTCTGGTTGGCGGTCAGGTAATGATATGGCGTTTGTGATGGACGATTTTGTGTCTTATCGAGGAGCGCACACTTATAACTCACCGTCTAAAGCGCCCAAATTGATTGTGAAGTTTAATGGTGCCGCCACGCCAGGCGCAACAGCATCAGTGCGCGAACACTTAGTAAGTAAGATTGATGAGCTAAGTGCCAATGGCTTTACTCCTATCGTAGATACCTTGTTAGAAGCCACAAATTACTATGGCGGTCGAAGTGTAGATTATGGCCGCAAACGTGGTGAGAACGGAGTTAACAATTCTGTTAGAAAAAGTACCAGAGTAAGTCATCGTAGCTCTTATATAGGTGCAGACTCTATTTTACCGTTTGGATGTTCAGAAGATAATCTATCTGACAGCGATTGCGTTACAGAGCAAATTCCCACTCCCGCGACCTATATTTCGCCGGTATCTGACTTACAGTGTCAAACCAATAATCACATCGTTTTGTTATCTGACGGTGAAGCAAATAACAACCATAGTGTGTCTAAAATTCAAACGCTGCTAGGTAAAAACTGTACGGGTAGTGGCGGCGAAAAGTGCGGCCTTGACTTGGTTAAAAACATCAGCGATACGTCTACATCGGTTATTGGGCCAAGAGTTATAACGCACACGATAGGTTTCGCGGCGAATAATACTGCTAATAATTTCCTCAACCAACTTGCGCTGCAAAGCGGTGGTGGCTTCTATCAAGCGGACAACAGCACTGATTTGCTTGAAGCTTTCAATACTATTTTACGCTCTGTAAAAGACGTGAATGCCACGTTTGTTTCCCCCGGTGTAGCGGTTAACCAGTTAAACCGTCTTACCCACAGAGATGAACTTTATTTTGCGCTGTTTAAGCCTAGCGAAGGCGCAATTTGGCCTGGCAACTTAAAGCGCTACAGATTGAGTGGAGACGAAATTCTCGATAAGAACAGTCACAGTGCTGTGGATAGCGAAACCGGGTTCTTTGCTGAGAATTCTCATAGCTATTGGTCAACACTCGCTGACGGCAGTGAGGTGAGCGAAGGTGGAGCCGCAAGTCGTATGGGTACAAACCGCAACATCTATGTTTTTGACGGAACGGGGTCTATTGTCGATGAGGACAATGAACTTCATGAAGATAACTCTGATATTACGAATGAAGATCTTGCTATCCAAAATGAGACCGACGCGGATGAGCTAAGAGAGGCTATCTTAAAATGGGCACGAGGTGTTGATGTAAAAGACAGCAATGGAAATGGCAGTACGAGTGACTACAGAACCCAAATGGGCGACCCCATTCATTCACAGCCTATCATTGTGAATTATGGTACTAACGATTCGGCCATTTTTGTCGCGACTAACCAAGGAATGCTTCATTCATTTGATACAGAAACCGGCGAAGAAAACTTTGCCATCATGCCAAAAGAGCTGCTACAAAATTTACATCACTTCTACAAAGATACTCCGTCGCTAAACCATGAGTATGGACTAGATGGCGATATGGTTCTGCGTACAGTGGATAACAAAATGTATCTTTATGTTGGCATGCGTAGAGGTGGCCGCAACTATTACGTCTTTGACGTTACTGCGAAAAACTCGCCTAAGCTTAAGTATCAACTTACTGGCGGAGAAGGTGATTTAACTAAGTTAGGTCAAACGTGGTCGAGACCAACTATCACAAAAGTAAATATGGGCGGTGAAGTTAAAAACGTGATGATTGTTGGAGGCGGTTACGATGACGCTCAAGATGATCGTGCGATACGAGCCAACGACGCAGTTGGTAATGCCGTCTACATGTTTGATGCTGATACGGGAAGCCTACTTTGGCACGCCAGTAATGAAGATTCTGATCTTGATTTAACCCATATGACTTATAGTATCCCGGGGCGCATTTCTGTCATCGATAGGGATAATGATGGTGAAGCTGACCACATGTATGTTGCTGATACAGGGGGCCAACTATTTCGTCTGGATATTTATAATGGAGAGTCTGGTTCTGACTTTATAAAAGGTGCACGTATTGCCGATTTCGGTGGCGATACTGAAGAAACCAATCGCCGTTTTTACTATGGGCCGGATGTCACAGAAATCGCATTAGGTGATGAATTGTATTATGCCGTTGCGTTGGGGAGTGGCTGGCGTGCATCTCCACTAGATACCGTAGTGGAAGATAACTTCTACATGCTTAAAGATAGCGGAGTATTCAAACGCGATGAAAACGGCAAGTACACGTACATGACTACAGTGACCGAAAATAAAATGTACAACGCTACCAGTCACGCGCTAAATAGCAGTGATGAAAGCGAGCGAGCTCTTGCGGCAGCAGAGTTCGCCAATAAAGATGGCTGGTATTTAAACCTAACAACAAATGGCGAGAAAGTGCTGTCGTCTCCGCTTATCATCGACTACAAAGTATTCTTTACCACCTATGTTCCGGCTGCAAGCAGCACCAGCGCCTGTGCACCGCCTACCGGAAACAGTCGTGCATATCTTGTTAGCATGTTTAATGGCAATGCTGTTACAGATGTGAATAACGACGGTGATGTGAATGGTGATGATCGCGTTGCTGAGTTGAAGCAAACCGGTATTGCACCTGAAACCAAAATACTTATTGAAGATATTGTTAGCCCGGTTGTATGTTTAGGTACTGAGTGTGTGTCTGCGGTAATAGAGGTCGATGAGGACGGCAATGACGAAGCTTGTAACAGTCCTTTTGAGTGCTTAGCTGAAAACATTTACGGGCGATTTGAACGTATACAACGCGGTAGCTGGCATTCAGAAACTGAAAGGGAATAATCATGGAAGCAAAAAAACACGCTCAGGGCTTTTCACTTATTGAACTCATGATAGTGGTGGCTATCGTCGGCATAATCGCGGCTATTGCTTATCCGTCTTATCAGGGAGTTATTGCTGATGGGTATCGCGGTACCGGTCAGGCTGACTTGTTAGGTCTAGCGTCAGCGATGGAGCGTCATCATAGTGGTTCTTTTAGCTACAAAGGTGCAGGCGCAAGCGGAGGCGATACCGGAGCGCCTTCTATTTTTGCAACACACTCACCTTCATCAGAGCCAACGGCTAATCGTCGTTATAATCTGACTATCCAATCTGCAGGAGTGACTGATTACGAATTGAGAGCGACCCCTGTATCGGGAACTGGTCAAGCCGCAGATGGTACCCTTTACTACTTCAGCGATGGAAGAAAAGGGTGGGACAAAAATAATAATGGCTCTCTTGAAACCGATGAATATTGCTGGTCTTGTTAAGGATTAACTGATTCACCTCATTATTGCACCTTAGCAAACTATAATACGCTAAGGTGTGATTGTCGGAATACCAAACACGGCTATATCCTCCCAACGTTGATCTACGCTATCTTGTGTGAGTGCCAATCTTGTAGTATTTAAATGTTTTGTTTGTTCGTCTTGTGACTTTAACGTTGCCTGCCAAAGCACTCGTGTTTTAATATCGCTTGAAAGTAGGTAAGCACTAGAGGTCATAAAAATTAAAAGCGCTATGAGTACCTCTATTAACACTCCACCTCTATTCGCACCACTATAGTTTGAGCAAAGACGATTATCATCAGGTGTGATTCTACGCATTATCGCCAATACGCTTTTGAATTCTTTTTGTTGGGGCTTTTTAATTGATGTCATACCAGGTTCCAGGAACGGGAATTATTTTCGCTATATGAGTGCTAGCCTGTAGGTTGCTAAGTACTTGCGCTGAAGGCGTCAAAAGACCATAAATTTGCTGTTGTAACTGTGTATTAGACACGAATGCACCCTTAATTGAACTGGAATGTGTCAGGTGAAGTTCATGAGTAGCTGTGGTCGTTGAGAGCATGATGATCAGCCCAAAGAAGTGAGTATTCGCACTTATAGTAAGATCTCCATCTACCACTATTAACAAGGCAGGCGCTGAACTTGATGTATGAGTTAGATCACTATGGCTTAAAACGCAGTCACCATTTATCCAATAGACTGTGGCACTCTCCAAGTTGTAGCAATGAGAAGCTGTCGCGCTGTTGGGAAAAAATGCTGGACTTAGCTCGGCTTCACTTCGATTGAACAACCAATGAGTGAGCTGGTTATCCCATGAAAATAGCTGTGATGCGGTGGGCAATCTAAGAAGAGCAGGGTAACGAAGAAAATTAACTTTATATTGAATGTTTTCTGCATTGTGAGAAACGTTCACTTCGTACTGAGTGAGAGACTGCTGAGCAACACCCGTTAGGCTTTCTTGATTAACTGTGGTTGATAGAAAGGGCTGATTTGTCGTGGTTAGCACCGTTGAAATACTTTCCGTTCTAAGCGCTGTCGCCACTTCTTTGAGATGTTGTTTTAATTGTATTCGAGAGCTTACCGTCTCTTGCCTGATTTTCTGTATGGCATAGTACTGCTGAACGCTTTGCGAGGTAACTATGGTCGTAAACGTCACGACACTTAGAAGAATAGCGACAATCGAGAGGAGTGCCATACCTTCATGCTTCGCTTTTGAAAAGTAAGGCTTACACGTAAATGTTTGTGTGTATGAGGTAATAGACTTTTGTTTTACTCTCTCTTTATTTCTCATTGGTCGCCTCCACCACAAATGTTTTGCTGACAACAAGGCTGGGGTCTATCACACTTTGCAGACTTAATTTAATTTCATAAGCGGCACCCCAGCTGCTGTTGTGCAGTACCATTGCGGCAAATTGAGTCACTTCGACAGTATTTGGGTCGGTTAAATCAAACCATCCCCCTTGCGTACAGGTTTTTCCTCCAACCCTGTATTCGATTGCCTTATCGTGTAGTCGATATCCAAACATTTCGTCTTGCGCTGTAGAAATAACGCCACTGCGATTTTTATCGTAGGAAAACGTGATGCAGCTATTTGCTGTTTCACCAGTTTGTTGACCAAGGCTCACGTTAGCCACTGTTTGAGGGGTACTCGCAAGGGTTATAAAAGGCGTAAGCGTGCTGCTATTTTCAATAAACCCAGCTCTGCTCAAATGTCGTGAAATAGTATCTTGGAGTGCTCGGGCGTCTTCTTCTATTGCGGTAGCATGTTGTAGTGAAGATAAACTAACGTAAGACTGCACATTGTAAGTCGTTATCGCTGCTATCAGTATGCTTGATAAAGTGCAGGCTACCATAAGCTCTGTAATACTATAGCCGCCAGTTTTATTTGTACTTAAATCATTCAATGTTTTTGGAAAAGCTAGCACAGCGTAATACCTGTAATGCGTTGTTCACTACACAACTTCACACGACCCAGCGGGCTGACCGTGACTTTGGCAGCAAAATGGTCACTGGAAAGCTCAAATGTGGTGGCACTGCCGAAATTAACTGTACCCTGTTGATTGAAAGCTACGGTTTTGTCTTTTGCGTTTAACGTGGTTAGCTTTGAATTCCATTTTGCTGGAAGCTCCCAAAACGCGGCGTCATTTAACGCACAGTTTTGGTGTGTTGAACAGGTGCAGTTTTCATCGTTACTGATTATTACGCAGTTTGCATTTTCGAATTTTGCGATGAGGTAATAGGGCTTTTTTTGGGTAAGTGCATAAATACGTGCTTGCTTAGCTGAGTTGGCTAATTGCGACGCGAAATGTTTAAAATCGTTTCGCTCTAGCCACGTTTGAAATGACGGAACCGCGCTTACCGACAATATACTTGTAATACTTATCACGATAAGTAATTCAATGAGCGACATACCTATTGCGCGCATATACCCATTATCTTCTCTTTTTTTATTTCTTCGTTCAGGAAAAGCCATGCGTAAGTCCAGTAATAGTGCCCGTGCTAAATTGATAGGCTTAATGTACTGAAAAACACAATGAGAGAAAGCTGTACCATGGAAGGGAATAGCGTTGGTTTAAACAATCGAATTTCTAACACAGGATTTACGCTAGTTGAGGTATTGGCTGTGCTCGCTATCGTTAGTGTATTAAGTTTAGCAACTACAACTGCGATAATATCAAGTTGGCAATTAAGCCAAGTAAATCAAGTTAAAGCGTACTTGTTATCAATACAGTCAATGCAGTCGAGAAGTTGGTTAGAGTCAGGTGTCTACCTACCGTTGACTGCTCTGCCTCAAGCCAATATCGATAAAGTCAGCATTGCACAGACGATGAGTCAAAGTGGTGGATATGAAGTGGCAGCTACGCTATTTTTTAAAAAGCAAAATGACAGTTGTAGGGTTTTAAAAATTAGTGAAACCTCGTTGGCCCCGAAAGAATGCTGGTAATAGCGTTTTCAACCCAGCTTACTAACTGCGTATACTAACTTCGGGTGGGAAGTGGGGGGGAAGCAACTACGGCTATGAACTACAAGATAGCGCATCACCATCTAAATCTTCTTTTTCACCATCGTCGTCACTGTCTACAGCTATCGAAATTCGACCGTATAGCGACAGTAATAGGGCAGAGGCATAGTCTGCATCGTTATCTTTGGGGCACAGCGTAATTGTTGCAGCCGTATCGATTGCGCCTTGCTCGTCAAAGGTTAAGCTTCCTGTTACACCGTAGATAGCGTTTGCGGAGTTAAGCGGATCGCTTGCAACAATAAGTGCCTCGTTATTGTCACGACTACCATTACCGTTTTTGTCCACAAATACCATTTTCGCCTTTTTCCAGCTGCTTGTGCAGGCGGTGTAATTTTCTGTTGGACACAAAACAACACTTGCTTGTTCGTCTACCGCGGTAAACCTGGCCCGCTGCACCACGGCACTTAAATTATTTATATCTGAGGTAATTCTATTTTTGATAAGAACACTTTGTATACTGGGCGCAACAGTAGTAAGAATAATCGCCAGTACAGCAACGGCGACCAACATCTCCAGCAGTGTAAGACCTTTTTGTTTAACAAAGGCTTTTGGATATTTTTTTAATCTTGTTCTTATCATTGTGAGACTGTTATTTTCCAAACTTTTTAAATCATTAACTAATAAATTGCGCCATACAAACCGCAGGTAAAGCTATTGCTGTTAGGGAGTCAGAGCCTTCAGAGCTTGCCTTGAGCAAGAAACTAATTCACCTTCAATTTACTTTTTTATTCTATCTTCGATGTAATGATACTACGCGATAAATATGCATTACTCGCCTATTTTTTAGGGTAAACTAAAATACACTAGCAAAGGTATGTTTTACCGTGATATCGCATAGTTGACCATACGCCTTACGGTTAACTGTTTCGCACAACCCATGCCTACGCTCAAAAATAATAAAATATACATCCGATGCGTTTTCTTTTGCACTGTAAGTGCAAGGTAAATCAAATAGATGCGAGGATATCACTAACATCTGAAGTGATATTGTCGTAGAATCGAGTTCCAGGACGCCTCAAAAATACGTGGATATTACAATGCAAAAACAAGCAGTTATTGATGAAATGAAAGTGCTGCCTGAAATTGACGTCGAATATGAAGTTGCACGTCGAGTATCTTTTATCAAAAAGCAGTTGCTTACCTCAGGTTTGAATTCGCTGGTATTAGGTATTAGTGGGGGAATTGATTCATGTACTTTGGGTCGATTAGCACAGTTAGCGGTGAACGAGCTAAATGACGAACATCATGAAAATTATCAGTTCATTGCGGTTCGCTTACCTTATGACACTCAAGCTGACGAAGAAGATGCACAAAAATCTATCGATTTTATTCAGCCCTCACATTCGCTAGCGGTGAACGTTAAACCAGGTGCAGACGCAATTCACGCCTCTACTTCACAAGCGCTTGCTAATGCCAAACTTCTTCCTGAAAGTGAAGCGAAGCAGGACTTCGTTAAAGGCAACGTCAAAGCGCGTACTCGTATGGTTATTCAGTATGAAATTGCGGGAATGGTTGATGGGCTTGTTCTCGGTACAGACCATTCGGCTGAAAATATTACAGGGTTTTATACTAAGTACGGTGACGGAGCGTGTGATCTAGCGCCTTTATTTGGTCTAAGTAAGCGCCAAGTGCGTGCAGTGGCAGCCCATTTAGGTGCACCGCACAATGTAATCACTAAAGCCCCAACCGCTGATTTAGAAAGCCTTTCGCCACAAAAAGCTGACGAGCAAGCGCTGGGCATGTCCTACGACCAAATCGATGACTTTTTGGAAGGCAAGCCTGTTTCTGCAGAAGTGGAAGAGAAATTGCTCTATATTTATGAGCGTACACAACACAAACGTGTACCAATTCCAACAATTTACGATGAGTTGTAGTCATGAAAAAAATTGAAGCTATCATTAAACCGTTCAAAATGGACGACGTTAGGGAAGCGCTAGCTGAAGTCGGTATCGCAGGGATGACAGTATCAGAAGTGAAGGGGTTTGGCCGCCAGAAAGGTCATACCGAGCTTTATCGCGGTGCTGAATACCAAGTTGACTTCCTACCTAAAATCAAAATTGAGCTTGTGTTAGATGATGACCGCGTTGAACAAGCGGTAGAAGCCATTCAGTCATCTGCTAAAACGGGCAAAATAGGTGACGGCAAAATTTTCGTTTACAGCGTTGAAAGTGCTGTGCGTATTCGTACCGGTGAACAAAACGAAGACGCAATATAATTTAACCGTATTCTTCGAAAATAAAAAGGGAGCCTTTGGCTCCCTTTTTGATACGTTCAACACAACTTAGTGCTTATCTTCCGAGCATTCGCCTGTTTTCGGGTCACAACAGCTGCTTGCTTCCTGATGCACATGACCGTGCTCAAGCTCTTCTTGCGTCGCTTCACGCACGTCTACAACCGTTACATCGAACGTCAACGGAATACCTGCTAGCGGGTGGTTACCGTCAACAACAACTTCTTCGTCAGTTGTTTCGATAATGATTACAGACTGCTCACCCTGCGGAGTAGTGGCGCGGAAAGACATACCAACTTCAACATCCATACCGTCGAACATTGAACGAGGTACGGTTTGAACAAGTTCGTCAGAACGTTCACCGTAAGCCTTCTCAGGGTTTACAGAAACGTTGAAGCTATCATCTTTCGATTTACCGATAAGAGCATCTTCTAGTCCTTCAATTAAGAAGCGACGGCCTAGAAGTACAACTAGCGGCGATTTACCTTCTGAAGAGTCTAGCGTTGTGCCGTCTTCGGTAGATACGGTGTAGTGTAGCGTTACAACGCTGTCAGAAGTAATTGTCATAACAAATCCTATCTTGGCCCTATGATTAAAAAAAGGGCAATAAATTTAATGCAGCAGTAAACTGCTTATCGACGTTTTTTCACAATATTGCTTGCTTGTTGCTCAATACTGTACGGCAAGCTATTAGGGTAACAGGTAATGGCGTTGTTATCAGCCAGTCTGTGTAAATCTTCGGGGGTAGTGTCGTTATTTAACACAGCAATAAACCAGGTTTCGTTATCGAGCGACGCAACATTGAGTACTTTGCCCGCTATACGCCAATTTTCACCTAATTGCTTTTCAAGGCTATCGCCAGGTTTGATATCTACTTTTTCTTCAAGCTTGAAGCTATAAGCGGCACGTTTGTTTTTGCCCAAAAAGCGTGTTCGTGCAACCACTTCTTGCCCCATATAACAGCCCTTATCAAAGTCGATACCGTTAAGCGCATGTACATTAATCATTTGTGGTACATATTCCGCTACAGCTTCACCTCGTACTAAGGCGTGAACGCTTTCAATCTGAATGGCGTCAAACACAACGTGGGAATAACACACTACAGTTTTTGTCTCAATTAACGCATTTAATCGCTTTGTGCCGTTTTCATCTAAAAGAACAACAATGCCTTTGCGAGTAGTGTTGGCTACCAATGCTACGCCATGCTCACTTTCTATTTTCGGCAGCATACCTTTGTCTGCAGTATCGCCGTCAACGAGTTGTGCGACTTTATCACCCGAAAAAAGTTGCTCTAGTAGGGCTTTAACCTCATCAGATTTTGCTGCATCAAGTGAAATGAAGTGAGCGCTGTACGCCTGCGAGTCGTCAACAATATCGACCTTAGAAAATACGCCATACTTATTGAGCTGGGCTAACGAATGGCTGCCCGCATCGTCATTTGTAAGCAGCAATAATTTGTTTAAGTGGCGGGTCACGTACCCCGTAGCCCACGTCTTGCCTTTATTGTCACAATGCGCAAAATGCCTTGCCGTATTTGCATCAAGTTTATTGATATTGACCGTGATTTGACCTTGAAGGTAGCTGTCAGCCTGTTCACCTACCAATGAAATAGTCATGGTGTTTGAAAGCTTGACCATAAACTCATGAGGAAGATCTTGTAATGCTGCGATAGATGTCATATTCACCACTGTAAAGTTCGCTGTATGTACTCAAGGTATGGTAAAACCAGCAATATTCAAGGGTAGTACACACTAATGTGTGAAGATTAAGTTCTATTTAGTTTGCCTATCAGACCAAAAGAGCAGTGATCCCCAGCCGCAGGGCATGGTATTATTGATGGCGAATAAAAAACGGTATAAAAGACATATGTTTGAACCAAAAAGACTAGCCCGATTAAAGTGGGCCTGCCGCAGAGGCATGCTAGAGTTAGATGTACTATTGCTTCCTTTCGTGGAAGAAGCCTTTGACTCACTAAGTTATGAAGACCAAGAAACATTTGAACGTTTACTTACCAGTGATGACCCTGATTTGTTTGCTTGGATAATGGGACATCAAAAGTGCGAAGATCCTGAATTAGCCGCCATGGTGGCGACTATTGTAAATCGTGTCAAAGTATAGAGTTAGCATAAAGCACAATAGATTTAGAAAAGTATTTGGGGAATTATGCGTGGCCGTTTGCCTTATGGCAGCACTATGCAGCCTTCCTCAATACCTATGGTCTTGGCTGGGCTTCACCGCGGAATTAGTGTGCATAGTTGCCGTGGCTACGTTAATGATAGTCTGGCGTCTTTATGACGCGTTTAGTAACAATATTTCTACTACTCAATATGCACTCTCTTTGACCAGCGATGGTATTATTCGCGCTATTGACGATAGTGCGCTTCTTTTAGAACCATCAAGCACGACCATGCCCAGTGTGTTAACCGATGCTTTATCCGATGGCACATCGATGAAGATTCATCAGTCTTCCCAGTTATTTACTTGGGGAATGTGCATTAACGTGTTGCGCCATAAACGGCATTGGTTCGAAAAAGGTCATAACCATTTGACGTGGGTCTTAAAAGGTGAGTGCTGCGAGGCAGACTACCGCAGGTTGGCAAGAGCCATTATCTTCGCAAGAAAAGCGACGCCCTAAAGGAATTTAACAGATGTTTCGTGAGTATACTAAAGCGTTATTCAAACGCGTTGACGCCAGGCAACTTATGCAGTTTAAGCCGCCTACGTTGCCGCAGCGCATATACACAAAAACGCTCAATGTCGATAACGTGCACTATGCTTCTTTTTGTCAAGAAGTTGATTGGCCGGCGAATGAGCATGCTCATCCTCTTTATTTGCAAATGCTTTCGTTGCCGTTACAGATGCAGTGCTTGCTAGACAAACAAAGCCCATTTCCTTTACTCGGTTTGATTCACGCTGCGAACAAAGTGTTTGTGCTAGAGCATTGTGATTTAAGCGAGCCATTTGAATGTCGAGTGCGCTTTCACGACGTGAGACCCCATAGCCGCGGGTGGGAAGTGGACGTTATGCTAGAAGCACTTCAGTCGGGGAATCTGGTCTATAGGGCCATAAGTAGCTATTTGGTGAAAGTTAAAGCCGTACATGTTGCACCGCTTGGCCCAAAAACCGACCTAAGTGACGAATGTAGCCTTGAAGATAGAGCGCTAATTGCTGACATTAATGCATCGGCAAATACCGGACGACGCTACGCTAAGCTTTCTGGCGACTATAACCCTATTCACTTGTCTGCTATATCCGCCAAAGCCTTTGGGTTCAAACAGCCCATAGCACATGGGATGTGGACCTTATCTTGTGCGGTGTCAGCGTTTGTAAGTCACCAAGAGAACAGTCAATCTATAACCGTGAAAGAAGTAAATTGTCGCTTTAAAAAGCCAGTTTTCTTGCCTAATAACATTCATATTCAGCAACACTGTAAAACGGATACTAGTGCGCTGTTAGACGTAACCGATAGTGACGATAGCCTTGTACATTTATCAGCGAGCGTGGCGTTTAATCAGTGTGGTATTTAATCAAAAAAAGCTTTAAAAGAAGATAGCCCTGAATTGAATCCAGGGTTGAGAAAAGGCATCTGAAAGAGTGATTGAGAGAGCATACAAGTATGCTCTCTTTTTTGTTTGGGCGTTTATAAATAGCACTGTTTGCTTGCAAGTGCTGTATTCTTAAAGCATCCGTTCGCACTAGCTGGCGTTTTTAATTTGAACGTAAACCTTAAATTAGCCCTACATAGCAAGCGTATATCGCTATGTTTTAGTCGGCGCTAGAAAAGCTGTCTTGGGTTATTAATAAACCTACGTCAGAACCCGACAATTGCTTTCTTGGTGTAAGAATTGTGGGGGCTGGATTGTCCAATTGTTCAGGATGGTCCAAGTTGAAATGTAGCCCTCTGCTTTCTTTTCGTTCCATCGCGCATCGCACAATGAGTTCTGCAACCGTAACGAGGTTTCGAAGCTCTAGCAGGTTATTACTTACTCTGAAGTGTGAGTAATACTCAGTAATTTCTTGCTCTAACAGTTTGATACGGCGCATGGCCCGTTCAAGGCGCTTGTCAGTGCGTACAATACCTACGTAGTCCCACATGAATAGTCTAAGTTCGTGCCAGTTATGTTGAATGATAACTTCTTCATCTGAGTTTGATACCTGGCTTTCATCCCACGGCGCTATAGCCTCTTCACATTCTGCACTGTGAAGGTTTTTAATTATATCGTCTGCAGCGGCGCTGGCGAACACCACGCATTCAAGTAGAGAATTAGAAGCCATACGGTTAGCACCGTGTAGACCTGTGTAGGCAACTTCGCCAATTGCGTAGACATTATTTAAATCGGTCTTAGCATTAAAGTCTGTCATTACCCCGCCACAGCTATAATGCGCAGCCGGTACTACTGGAATAGGCTCGCGGGTAATATCTATACCAAGAGAGCGGCACTTGCGATAAATATTAGGGAAGTGCTTAACGATAAAATCAGCAGGCTTGTGACTAATATCTAAATACATACAGTCAGCACCTAAACGCTTCATTTCATAGTCAATAGCCCGGGCTACTACGTCACGAGGCGCCAAATCGCCTCGTTCGTCAAATTTGTGCATAAAGCGGGTGCCATCAGCGTGGCAGAGGTTTGCTCCTTCACCGCGTAGTGCTTCAGTAATTAAGAAATTACGTGCCTGCGGGTGGAATAAACAGGTAGGGTGGAATTGGTTAAACTCCATATTCGCTACACGGCAGCCTGCGCGCCATGCCATAGCAATTCCGTCACCGCTTGATACATCAGGGTTAGATGTATATTGATAGACTTTGCTGCCACCGCCAGTGGCCAACGCTACGAAAGGCGCGCGTATGACTTCCACGTGTTCTTGTTGTCTATTCCAAACGTAGGCACCTACAACACTTTTTTTCTCTTCTTTTGAAGGAATAAGGTCAATAGCATTGTAGCGCTCGAAAACGTGGATATTCGGATGTGTCGATACCGCGTCATTTAATGTAATCTGAAGTGCCTCACCTGTGGCGTCAGCGGCATGAAGAATACGGCGATGGCTGTGCCCACCCTCGCGGGTAAGGTGAAAGCGTTCCTCGCCAGATTCGCTTTTTTCTGTATCAAAGGGTACGCCGTAACCGATAAGCCATTCAAGGCATGCCTTTGCTCGCTCCGCAGTAAACCTCACGGCAGGCTCTTCACAAAGTCCTGCGCCTGCTGCTAACGTATCTGTTACGTGAGCATCTATGGAGTCTTGTTCATCGAATACGGCAGCTATACCACCTTGTGCATAGCGGGTAGAGCCTTCATTGCGATCACTTTTACTTAGTACAATAACCTGGCAATGGTCGGC
Source organism: Alteromonas macleodii (assembly GCF_903772925.1). Taxonomy (NCBI): domain Bacteria; kingdom Pseudomonadati; phylum Pseudomonadota; class Gammaproteobacteria; order Alteromonadales; family Alteromonadaceae; genus Alteromonas; species Alteromonas fortis. The sequence goes on along the minus strand of NZ_LR812090.1, from coordinate 3,074,922 downwards.
GAGCTTAAGAGCCAAGCTTAATCCCGCCGCGCCACTACCAATAATCAATACATCACAACGGTGTTCTATTGCATTTGAAGTGGAAGTTAGTGAAGACGATGCAGATTTCATGTATTTTTATATCAATTCAAACGAGCAAAGGTCCGGCAAGTCTAAAGGATGAGTAGCAAAACACAATCATTCTTGTCTGCTGACCTAAGCATTTTTTAAAAAATTTAATGCTTTTACAGAACTTTTGTAAAAAGAGCGCGTCTATACACATGCTTGTTAGAGCTATTGTGTAGTTGAAGTAGGGAGTAATGGCTCGAATGAGCGAGCAGATAACCGACCAACAACTGGTCGAAAAAGTACAGCGTGGCGATAAAAATGCGTTCAACTTGTTGGTAACTCGTTATCAACACAAAGTAATGCATCTCGTTTCTCGCTATGTGAAAAATACCGGTGACGTAGCTGATGTAACGCAAGAAGCGTTTATTAAAGCATACCGCGCCTTGCCTAATTTTCGTGGCGACAGTGCATTTTATACTTGGCTTTATCGCATTGCGGTGAACAGTGCCAAGAACTATCTTGTATCTCAAGGTCGCAAACCACCTGCAAGCGATGTAGATGCCGATGAAGCGGATTTTTACGAAGGAAGTGACGCTTTAAAAGAGCAATCCACTCCTGAGCGAAGCCTGCTATCTGAGGAAATCGAAGAAACCCTCTTCAAGGTGGTTGAAAAGCTACCAGACGATTTGCGAATGGCAATTACATTACGTGAAATTGAAGGGTTGAGCTATGAAGAAATCGCCAACGTAATGTCTTGTCCTGTTGGTACGGTAAGGTCCCGTATTTTTAGGGCTCGAGAGGCGATTGATAAAGTTATTCAACCGTTGTTAGAAAATTAAAAAGAAATAAAATCAAAAAAAGATGAACTTTCTTTTTTCCACGATGACTAACAGCTGTGTTAGGGTAGTTAATGATCACTTTGATCTGGAAATGAATATATGACGCAACAGCAAGAAAAATTGTCCGCATTCATGGATGGTGAGATAGAAGGCAATGAAATCATCGACGCTATTAAGCAAGATGAAGCGCTTCAAGCCAAATGGCAACGTTACCACGTGTATCGCGGTGCAATGCGAAAAGAGGCAAGCGTAGCCCCTCAGTTGGATATCACAGCAAGCGTAGCAGCTGCGCTTGAAAATGAACCGGCGATAGTCGCACCTAAACGCTCGCGTTGGCAGTCAATTCCATTAATTGGCAGTGTCGTTCCTTTTGCGAAGCAGTCAGGTCAGTTTGCGGTGGCAGCGTCTGTGGCGGTGGCAGTTATTTTTGGTGTGCAATACACCAATCAAGAAGCGCCAACCGAGCCATTTATGACAGCGCCAACAATTGCGCCTCAAGGCGGATTGTCTCCAGTGAGTTTGGAGCAGACCCGAACTTTACCGCGTAACGATATGAATGAAATGCTTGAGAAAAAGCGCAAAATAAATGCGCTGATTGCCGACCACGAACAGCAAATAAAACTCAAGCAAGCGCAAGAAGAAAGTGAAAGCGAGACAAGCGGACCAGAGCGCCCATAGATTATCGTTGAGCTATTAAAAATGAGTTGAAATGTGTGTTCGCACTTAAGTGCGGTTAAGATGCATTTCATATTTTAACCATACCAGCATATACTGCTGGTATGTTTGTTTTAAGGCGGGAATAATGCGCTGTAGTTCTATCCTTGCACTTCTTTTCATTTCGGGCGGGGCTATCAATCCCACGTTTTCTCATGCAACGGCACCCAGCGAAGTGGCGATTTCTTCTGGTGCAAAAGTTCAAGCGAATAGCGATATTGATGCTAAATCAGAAGATAACGCTGGTAATGGCACAAACGCTCCAAAAGAGGAAGGTGCTGGAAAGGAAGATGGCTTTCAAATAGAAGCTGAAGAAAGTCGTAATGAGGAAAACACATCTACTTCACGTACGCCACAGCTTCAGTCAGCGAATCAGTGGCTGGCCGAACTTCAAAACATTATAACCAACGCCAATTTTCAAGTGTCTTTTGTGCAAACTGTCGCAGGAAAGGAAACGGTTCCTTACCTGTGGCGTCATGGAATAATGGAGGATGGTTCTGAACTAGAGCAATTAAACCTTCAAAATGGGCCCGGTCGCGAGCTTATTCGCGTTAATGATGTAGTGAGCGTATTTGAACCAGACGTTCAACCTTACAGCTTACGGTCAAAGCATATAAATGGTCCAATTCCTAGTGCATTGCTTTACCACCCAGAACAACTCAGTTCAGCCTATGAGTTTGTCGCCGTGGGTCGAGCGCGAGTAGCAGGACGTTCGGCACAGCAAATTCGTATAGTTAGTCGAGATAACACACGGTTCGGCTATCAACTGTGGCTCGATGAGTCCTCTGGCATGTTGCTAAAGCTGAATATGCTTGATTTGCAAGGGGCATTGTTAGAGCAAATTCAAGTTACCGCTTTTGCCATATCGCCTGAACCTTCGGAATACTTTTCGCGAATAAACTCAGCATCTTTACCAGCGCCTATGGCTTTGAGTAATACGCCAAGTCGAGCACATAAGTGGGATGTCACATATTTGCCAGCGGGAATGCGAGAAATAAAGCAAGATACAAGACGCTTAGCATTAACAGGGCAGGTCGTAGAATATAAACTTTTTTCGGATGGTCTAGTGGACGTATCTGTTTATGTTCAGCCAGCCAAAGATGCGCTCGGCGAAACCCTTGCGTTACGAAACGAAGTTAGCACCTTTTTAACGCTAACCGACGGGAAGGCCCAAGTGACGGTAGTGGGGGAGATTCCACTGCAGACTGCTAATGCTATTGCTACGTCTTTACGACCTGTTGCTAATAAAGGGCAATAGAGAGCTAAGGTTAATCAGTACTAAAACACGGTAAAAAGACAAGTATGATTAAAGAAACCGCCACTGTAGTTGCCGTAGATGGTGATACGGTAACAGTTGAAGCGGCCATTAAATCCACCTGTAATGCATGCCAGGCCCAAAGTGATTGTGGCACCGGTGTCATCTCCCGTGCAATTGCACCTAAAACCCAGCAATTGACCTTACGCACGCCTATGCCTGTTCAAGTGGGTCAGCAGGTGACTGTGGGTATACCCGAAGCGGGTATTCTAAGCGCTTCGGCTTTCTTATATTTGCTACCGCTTATTGCTTTTATTGGCGCGTATTCAGTTTTTATATCACTGCTTAGCTCAACAGGTTTTAGTCATGAATTGTGGGCTCTGGGACCGAGTGCTTTGGTTACTTTCATAACTTATAAGCTTATTGCTTATAAGTTACATCGAGTTGAGCGCACGAAATATCAACCTGTTTTACTAGGCCAGCAAGGCCTGAATTGAGTGAAGTGCTTGCCTATAAGTGGGTTTTGTCTTTTTGATGTATTCATTTAATCTGTAGAGGCCCAAATTAGCAGAGCTTCACGTGTTTTAAGCTTCTGGGCAAGAGAGCAAAGTCACGCCAAGTTGCCACTTTTATGCGCTTTGCGTTCTATTTGTATTAAAATTTCCGCCATGCCAATTCGCTTTTCGTGCTAGAAATGGGTAAAATCCGCTCGCGCTGCGTGTAAGCCTGAACCCAAGGCAAGCAGCATTTTTTGTTTAATGAATTTTTCTGCAGGTAATTTCCAGCATTATGCAACAATCGCACATTCGTAACTTCAGTATTATCGCCCACATTGACCACGGTAAGTCTACGCTATCAGACCGTCTAATCCAGCACTGTGGAGGGCTAACCGATCGCGAAATGGCCGAGCAGGTTCTCGACTCAATGGATCTGGAAAAAGAGCGCGGTATTACCATTAAAGCGCAAAGCGTGACACTGAACTATGAAGCGCGCGATGGTGAAACCTATCAGCTAAACTTCATTGATACGCCAGGACACGTTGACTTCACTTACGAGGTTTCTCGTTCATTGGCAGCTTGTGAAGGTGCACTACTTGTTGTTGATGCCGGGCAGGGCGTTGAAGCACAGACGCTAGCAAACTGCTACACCGCTATCGAGATGGACATGGAAGTGGTGCCGGTGTTAAACAAAATCGACTTGCCGCAGGCTGAACCAGACCGTGTTGCAGAAGAAATTGAAGACATTGTCGGTATTGATGCACTTGACGCTGTGCGCTGCTCAGCGAAAACAGGTATTGGTATTGAAGATGTACTTGAAGTCATCGTAAATAAAATTCCACCACCAGAAGGTGACCGCGAAGCGCCACTTAAAGCGTTGATCATCGATTCGTGGTTCGACAACTACCAAGGCGTTGTTTCATTAGTACGAATCGTTGAAGGCCAGCTTAGCAAGAAAGACAAAATCCAGATAATGTCTAACGGACAAACTCACCAAGTAGATAAAATTGGTGTGTTTACGCCTAAGCCATTAGATACAGGCACATTGAGAGCCGGTGAAGTTGGTTTTATCATTGCCGGTATTAAAGACATTCAAGGTGCACCAGTAGGTGATACCATAACCTTGGCTCGTGAGCCAGCTGAAGCTATGCTGCCAGGCTTTAAAAAGGTTAAACCTCAGGTTTATGCCGGTATTTTCCCAATAAGCTCAGATGACTACGAAGACTTCCGCGATGCCCTTGCTAAACTAAGTCTGAACGACGCTTCACTATTCTATGAGCCAGAAAGCTCAGCAGCGCTTGGCTTTGGTTTTAGAATCGGTTTCCTTGGCATGCTGCACATGGAAATTATCCAAGAGCGTTTAGAGCGTGAATATGATCTTGGCCTTATTACCACAGCGCCTACGGTAATTTACGAAGTTGAAACAACCAAAGGCGAGACGCTTACCGTAGATAGCCCCGCTAAACTGCCGCCGGTAAATGATATAGCAGAAATTCGTGAGCCTATGGTTGAAGCTAACATTCTTGTTCCTCAAGAATACTTAGGTAACGTAATTACGCTTTGCGTTGAAAAACGCGGTATGCAAACCAACATGACATACCACGGCAAGCAAGTAGCAGTAACTTACGAGCTGCCGATGGCCGAAGTAGTGCTTGATTTCTTTGACCGTTTGAAATCTACCAGCCGTGGGTTTGCGTCTCTTGACTACAACTTTAAGCGTTTCCAAAGCTCAGATATGGTGCGCGTAGATATTCTGATTAATGGTGAGCGTGTGGATGCACTTGCAGTCATCACTCACAGAGAAAACTCTCAGGGTCGTGGTCGTGAATTGGTAGAGAAGCTTCGCGAGCTTATCCCACGCCAGATGTTCGATATCGCTATTCAGGCGGCTATTGGTAACCATATTGTTGCAAGAAGTACGGTGAAGCAGCTGCGCAAAAACGTAATCGCGAAATGTTACGGCGGTGACGTAAGCCGTAAGAAGAAGCTACTTCAAAAGCAAAAAGAAGGTAAAAAGCGAATGAAGCAAGTGGGTAATGTTGAATTGCCACAAGATGCGTTCCTTGCAGTACTTAAGGTGGGCAAATAATGGCAAATTATTTCTCCTTAATTTTGGTGGCACTCACCTTAATAACAGGATTAGTCTGGCTAGTGGATAGCCTGGTGTTTGCTCCGAAGCGAAAAGCGCGTTTACAAGCTGCAGCGACTGCAGAAGGTGCGGGCTATGGAGAAGACCCTCAGCTGCCGTACTTGGTTGACACCTCACAACAGATATTCCCTGTTATTGCTTTCGTTTTGGTATTGCGCTCGTTTTTATATGAGCCGTTCCAGATTCCATCAGGTTCAATGATGCCTACGTTATTGGTTGGTGACTTCATTTTAGTTGAGAAGTTTGCTTACGGCGTAAAAGACCCTGTTTTCAGAAGTAAGTTGATTGAAACGGGTGTGCCAGAACGCGGCGATGTGGTGGTTTTCAAATACCCTGAAGAACCGTCAATCGACTACATCAAGCGCGTAATTGGGTTGCCGGGCGATACCGTGGTTTATCAAAATAAGCAGGTTTACATCAAACCTAAGTGTGAATCTGGTAGCAATTGTCCAAAATTAAAAGCAGTGCCATTAACGTTCCAAGAGCGCGGCGAGTTTGTGCAAGACATGGCGCAACTTATGCGCTATACCGAAGATCTTGGTACAGTAGAGCATGATATTCTACGCCACCCCGTTCGTGAAATTTCACCGGTTAACTTTTACACCCAGCCGGGAACACGAAGTAACGAGTGGATAGTTCCAGAAGGTCAGTATTTCGTATTGGGCGATAATCGCGATAATAGCCGCGATAGTCGTTTCTGGGGTTTTGTCCCGGATGCAAACTTGGTTGGGAAAGCCGTAGCAATTTGGATTTCTTTTGAGTTTGAGCGAAGCCCTTCAGACTTTCTTCCTACGTGGGTTCCAACAGGTATTCGATTTGAGCGTGCAGGTGGCATTCATTAATGCAGGGAATTGATAAATATCGTCGCCTTTATAAGGCGATAGGCTATACATTTACCAATGAGGCGTTATTGGAACAAGCGCTCACTCACCGCAGTGCAGCCAAACAGCACAATGAGCGCTTGGAGTTTCTGGGCGACGCTATTTTAGGCATGATTGTGGGAGAAACACTGTTTAAGCGTTTTCCAACAGTACCTGAAGGCAAGCTTACCCGTATGCGCTCTACATTGGTTAAAGGCGAGACGTTGGCTGAACTCGCTAAAGAAGCTAGCGTGGGTGAACTACTCAACTTGGGGCCAGGTGAGCTTAAAAGTGGCGGTCACCGCAGAAGCTCGATTTTGGCTGACGCAGTTGAAGCTATCTTAGGTGCTATCTATCTTGACTCAGGTATGGACGAAGTCCGTGGCGTTATCGACCGTTTGTGGGAGACTCGCATAAACAAGCTCGACCCTAATGCCCACCCTAAAGATAGTAAAACACGTCTTCAGGAATTTCTGCAAGGTCGCAAGCAGGCACTGCCAACGTACGAGGTGCTGTCTATTTCCGGTAAAGACCATGCACAAACATTCGAAGTGAGCTGCAAGGTGGAAAGTCTACCAAAAGCAGTAGTGGCGTCTGGCAATAGCCGTCGTAAAGCAGAACAAGAAGCTGCTCGTTTAACATTGGAGAAGCTTGATGACAACACATGATGAGTCGAATTTGCCAGAGATGCCAGATATTCAAACTCGCTGTGGCCTAGTTGCCATAGTCGGGCGCCCTAACGTGGGCAAGTCGACGCTACTTAACCGTTTACTAGGTCAAAAGGTAAGTATTACCTCACGTAAGCCTCAGACCACGCGCCACCGTATTCTAGGTATAGATACTGACGGCGACTATCAAGCGATTTACGTTGATACACCAGGGCTTCACCAAGACGAAAAACGCGCGATTAATCGCTACATGAACCGCGCCGCGTCTAGCTCATTAGCTGAAGTTGGCCTTGTGCTGTTTGTCGTGGAAGGTGATCGCTTCAATGCTGAAGATGAAATGGTATTAAGTAAAGTTAAGCAGGCAAACCTTCCTTGCTACCTTATCGTAAACAAAATGGATAAGGTGGAAGATAAAGAAAACTTTATGGTTCACCTACAAAAGCTTGGTGAGAAACACCCGTTTGAGCACATGATCCCTATCAGCGCTAAACAGGGCAAAATGGTAGACGATATTAGAGACTTAGTGGCTAAGTCGTTACCTAAGAGTGAATTTTTCTTCCCAGAAGACTATATCACTGACCGTTCAAGTCGCTTTATGGCTGCTGAAATCATCCGTGAAAAGCTGATGCGCTTTACTGGCGATGAGTTGCCTTACTCTACTACGGTAGAAATTGAGCAGTTCAAAATGACAGACAATGGTGTTTATCGTATTAGTGGCTTAATTTTGGTTGAGCGCGAAACGCAAAAACGCATGATCATTGGTAAAGGCGGTAAGCATTTGAAAACCATTGGTGAGCAAGCGCGTAAAGATATGGAAAACTTGTTCGACAATAAAGTATTTTTGGAACTCTGGGTTAAAGTGAAACAAGGCTGGGCAGACGATGAGCGCGCTTTGCGTTCACTAGGCTACGGTGACGACAGCAACTTTTAGCCTATATCGTTGTTAGCATTAGTACGTTGAGCCTTATTCTAATGCTAATTAGCGCTTAATTCTAAAGTGCTTTTGGTGAACATGAAGTTAGAAGCATTCGCGTAAAGGTATGCACAAGCACTTACAATAAGCACTGGCACGTATAGTAATCTCTTTTCAGGAGCGGTATATGGCAATTTCAGATATGCGCAGACAGTACTCGAAAGGCAGTTTGAGCGAGACTGATATTACTTCAAGCCCATTTATTTTGTTCGATAAATGGCTGAAAGACGCCATTGAAGCTGGTATCCCCGATCCTACTGCGATGACGGTTGCCACCGTTGACGCTAGCGGTCAACCTTCTCAACGTATTGTTCTGTTAAAAGATGTCAGTGAAGAAGGCTTTGTATTTTTCACAAATCTCGGCAGTCGAAAAGCGCAAGAACTTTCGGTTAACCCAAAAGTATCCTGTCACTTCCCATGGTTTTTTATGGAGCGCCAAGTTCGCGTCTGTGGCAGTGTTGAAAAGCTTTCTGTTTCTGAAAATGCAGCCTATTTCTTCTCTCGCCCTAAAGACAGTCAGTTGGCAGCCTATGCGTCTAAACAAAGCAAGCCAATTGGCAGTAGAGAGCTTTTGCTTACCCAATTTAAGCAACTGAAAGATAAGTTTGCGAACAAGGAACTTCCTGTACCGGACTTTTGGGGAGGCTTTCGCATTGTGCCTCATCAAATTGAATTTTGGCAGGGCGGAGAAGATAGGCTTCACGACCGTTTTGAGTATAACAAAACCGAAGATGGTGCATGGGCAACACAGCGCTTAATGCCGTAAAAGCGCTTATTGACTGCATAGGGTAGCGAGTCTTATGCAGCCGCTAGACATTTTAAGTACTTAGCATTTGATTGAGCGTAAAGCGAGAAAGGAGCAACGCCATGATTGATAGTCATTGCCACCTCGACTTGCTTGCATCAAAAGTAGACCTGCATACTTCGCTGGAAACTGCCAAGGCCGCTGGGCTTACTCGCATAATGGCACCAAGTATTAACCCACGGTCTTGGGAAGCGCTTCAAGCGCTTAGTGAGCAGCACAGCAGCCTTTTGCCTATCGATACCGCGCTAGGTCTTCATCCCTATTTTTTGACCGATAGCAACCAAGATAATACAGCTTCGACCACTGACTTACCTGAGCAGGCGATTGATGAAAATCTTGGGCAGCTTGAAGCCGCTGCTGCCACTTTACACCCTTCGGTAAAAGCGGTGGGAGAAACCGGTATTGATGGGCACATAAGTGTGCCATTAACGCTTCAAAAGAAAGTGCTACATGCCCATTTGAAACTCGCCGATACAAAAGCGCTCCCTGTTATTCTGCATCACCGAAAAAGTCATCATTTACTACTTGAAGCCTTCAAGCAAGCTAAGTATCAAGGTGTTGGGGTAGTGCATGCTTTTTCTGGCAGTGTGGAGGCGGCTAAAGCCTATATTGAGCGAGGCTTTTACTTAGGAATAGGTGGTACCATAACCTATGAAAGAGCACGAAAGACGCGAGACACCCTGAAGTATCTGCTAGAAAACCATTTCGATAAGATACTACTAGAGACTGATGCCCCTGATATGCCCATGTACGGCAGGCAGGGTGCGCCTAATGAACCACAGTATCTATCTGATGTTGTTGACGTTATACACGAGCTTTTCGCTATATCACCTAAACAAATAATATCTATTACAACACAAAACTATTTACGCTTGTTTGAAACAGCTTAGAATTGTGAGCTCGTGTAAAAGTATCGTGAATACCCGCTTACGTATCTTTGTTCTTTCTCATAGATTCGATGGCTTGTATAAACCAAGGGCGAGACTTATAAAACGCCCGCGTCAGGTAAATGCCTAACATTAAAGCCAAAAACACTAAAATACACGCAATTAACGCCAGTTGATAACGCAGGGCAAGGGGACTTTCTAATATCGCCTGCGTATCCATATGAATGTTCACATAGCCTAAAACATTATCATTGTCGTCGGTGATCACGCCTACATAGGTAAGCGGCGTCACGCCTTGGGACTGGCTCATCGACACAACGCTATCAATCTGGGGTAAAGGCGCAATGTACCTTCCGTCTTTATCAAACACTGATAGAGCAAGAATATGCGGCTCCTTAACCAAAACAGTAGCAACACTTTCAATGTAGTTTCGTTGGGCAAGGGTACTCGATAGCGTCGAGTCAGCTCTTACTTCGGTTCCCTGGTTGGCTGCTTGATCAGCTTCAAATGCGGGGCGAAGTAGTTTAGCGTACTGCCTTGCTATGCTCTCCCCAGAAAAACGAGTTTGTACCGTTAGCCAGTCACTTTGGTATTGCTGCAGCAAAAGTATCAATACAATCACCAGCGCAAACACCGTACTTACAATCAGCGTATGAAATAGTCTTTTCAACGCCGTGTAAAGTGAGTGCGAATTGCTTTTTGATTGTGAAGGGGCTTTGCTCAGCACGTTTAACAATGCGTAATTCCATAATTGCTATGAGTTGCCTAACAGTAGGTGAAATCTAAATAATTTTAAAGGGGATATTTTATTAGTTAGCCTAATTGGTTAGCATTAGAGCAACATTTGCCAATCACCACAGATACTGTGTGCGTTATGAAAGACATATTCACCATCGAAATCAAAAATGACGATATTCATCTAGCTTCATATCTGGCAAACATTGTCAGCAGCGAGCACAATACAAAAGCGTATTCGCATACGCTAACTGTAATCGGACAAGCTATAACCCCGTATTTATTAAAAGGCGTATTAGATAAACTCATAAACGTATTTTCGCCAGTAAGTGCTGCGTTTCATCATTTGCATCAGCAAATGGGAGACGATGCTATCGAAATAAGAGGGCAGGTAATTAATGCAAAGCCTGAGCAAATAAAGTCTCTACTTGGTGATGTCAGTGATGCTTACAACCTTGATGTTGGGCTGCAAACCTCGCGACCGTCTTTGTCTGAACCTGGACTGCTGGTTATGGATATGGACAGCACCGTTATTGCCATAGAATGTATTGATGAGATAGCAAAACTGGCTGGTGTTGGTGAACAGGTTGCCGAAGTGACAGCAAGAGCAATGCGCGGAGAAATTGCCTTTAACGATAGCTTGACGCATAGGGTGGCGTGTTTAGAGGGGGTACCCATTGACCACCTAAATCAAATTCGTGACAGCATTCCTATTATGCCTGGTATTCAGACACTGCTTAAACATTTAAAAGCGAATAACTGGAAACTCGCTATTGCATCAGGTGGCTTTACTTTCTTTGCTGACCACTTAAAAGCAAGGCTGGGACTGGACTATGCGATATCAAACACGCTTTCGGTAAAAGACGGGCACTTAACAGGGAAAGTGGAAGGCGAAATTATTAATGCTGATGTAAAAGCTCGCACAGTAAAAGCGCTGTCTGAAAAGTGGCAAATACCATCGAGACAAACCGTTGCCATGGGCGATGGGGCGAACGACTTGGTGATGATGGCTGAATCAGCCTTAGGCGTTGCGTGTCACGGCAAACCTTTAGTGAATGAGAAAGCGGACGTAGCCGTACGCGTTGGTAGTCTGCACAGTCTTCTTTATTTCTTAGATAAATAGACGCTAAAGGAACTGGAAAGGGAGCAGCCATTCCTGCATTCCCACGCTTTGCTAGGAAACTTACCAGCGCCTTCGGAATGCACAATTATCTGTACGCACTGGTATGTAGGCGCCAGTTATTAAAAAATTGGCGCTTAAATAAATCAGAGGTCTGAGCTTAGTTTTTTCTAAGCGCAGGCCTGAATATGTAAGTTAAAATACTGCCTCTTACTTACGCGTTGTTAACCATGGCTCTAGGTTGTACTGCACTTTTTAGCGTTTTATTCGCCGTAATGTCTTGCATAGTAAAACCATATCTTATGAGCACCTCGTCCGTGACATCGACAAGATGGGAACAGGCAGCAATACTCCACATTTTCTTTTCTAACTCACGAGCTCTGTGCATGGCGTACATGGTGACGTAGTTAATTTCTGTTTGCAGCATGGTCAAGTCAGGCTTGCCAGTTGTGGTCAGCATAACGTGTATAGCGACAAACTGGCCGCGCACCATGGCTTCTCTTATAAATGCTCGGCGTTGTTCATTGCTTTCAAACTTATGTGAGTAACGAGGAATGATCGCCATTCGCGGCTCTTTTTGAGACGCATCGAAAGATATGAATAGCTCTTGTCGTAAGGGCATGTTTTCAAGCTTAACTGCTTTGATACCACTTTGTACGAAAGGAGAGTCTTGCTTTCTATCTCTAAACAAAAATTCCAAATTTACTTTACCGCGCTCTGCGTATTGCGTGGTAAGGGTAGTGATGCGTTCGTCTTGTTTTCCAACTATACAGGCCTGCGGAGTATAGCGCACACCTTCTTTACTCATCAGGAAAGATAAGGAGGTCGCATTTCTTGCGTTTATACAACGCAGTGCTTGGCCCATGCCCTCTACTTCTTCTTCATCGTTATCGACTTTAAGATTGGCCTTGTTCTTTTTAATTAATTCTTCAAAAAAGTTGCGAGCGCTTTTGCCCTCTTCGCCAGTAGCTGTCTTCAGGTGAAGGATATTCTTCTCGACATTATGATAAATAATTTCATACTGAAGGTGCATTACGTCATAGTTGTTCGCTATTTCCTGAAGCCGAGGAAAGGCAACTTCTACTCTTCCTTCCAAACTACCCTTATAATCTTTTGCTAGCTCAACACGAAGACCTAATCCGTGTACTGAGATGTCTTCGCTGATCCCTCGATGGACCGTCGATTCGCCATTAAACCTTGCTTCAATTTGCGTTCTTAGCTGGTAGCGGCTTTCAATGCGCTGCTCTTCGTACTTAAAACGTACAATATGAATGTTAGATGCTGCACGATTCCTTGGGTGACCGAAAATCCTTAAATGCGAAAGGTTGTCGCGATTAAACTTAAGTTCGTTGTACGTCTCTTGCCCTGTTACTGAGGTCACGTCTGTAACATGAGCCAGATAACGCAGGTTTTTAAGCTTTGACATCAAACGAGCAGAAGGCGGTGTATTAAGCTTTTTAACTTTATTGCCAACAGAGTCTGGGATAGAAAGCGGAATATGCGCTTGCTCTGGGTCCATGTCTGTCAGAGTTATTTTAAACACTCGCCAACTCGCTTTTCTTGAGCCAAAACCCAAAAATACACGGGATAAGACCTCTTTCTGCAGTAACTCTTCATAAGAGGCTGAATAAAAATAAACTTTATCTGTGTGCAAATGGGTAAAGCTGAAGACGAATATTTCACGAACTTCATCAGATTTGTTTAGTAACCGAGTAAGTCTTTCTTGCGATAGCAAGAAATTAAGACGACAGTTTTCTTCTTCGTCTTGCCAATACTGTACCGTTTCTCGGTTTACTTCATTTACCATCGCATAGCGAGGCACTAAAGTTTCGTTGACGACATCGATAAAAACAGGAAGCGTAGGGCTACGAGGTGAAAAATATTGTTCACAGGTTTTACTGGTTATCGCTTCGATGGTGTTCGTCATATTCACTTTATAGCGGCGTTTATTGCCGTGGATAAAGCTTTCTAGGAACTTATCGAATGCTGGGCTTGGATGAGTCTTATCGCGCTGTAAGGCTAAATAGTTAACATCATTTTTCGTAATGATTTTTACTAGTTTGTAAGCAATGCCATTTTTTTTATCCATGGCAAACTCGCTTTCAAGCCCCCTGAAATAAATAAAGAGCGTTTCACCTTTTTTGAAAAAGGCGTCTTTAGACAATTTTATCTGAAGGCCTTCAAGAGAAATATCTACGCTTAAGCCTCGCACAGAGCGGTTCTCAGTGTTAAATATTTCTACGGCAACCGCGAAGTTCATGCGCTCTGTATTGCGCTGCCTGTAATCGAGAAGGTTTACGGTAGGAACTTTGAACTGTTCTAAAACGGCTGAACGCTTTTTAAGTTCTGGGTTTTCTTTATCAGCTCTTTCTTGTGCGAGTTCTTTTTCACGCATTAACCGAAAGTTGTTTTCAGTGTTTTGAACGGCTTCGTATACACCGTAGGTGTAGCGTCCGAATACGCGCAGTTGTTCTTCAAACTTATCAACAGCCACGTCGTCCATGTAGTGGCTACGTCCTTCGTGGACATATTTCTTGCACTTGCCATCTACGTGACCGCGCAAATCTATAGTACGCATACAAGGTTTAGCTAAACGCTTCACTTCCATTTTAATAAGAAAGCGCTTTTCTTTAGGTACGTCAGAAGCAGTTTGAAGCAATACTTGGTTAAATTCAGGCCCATTAACCATGGGCTTTAGCTGTTCAATAATATCAGCATATTGCTTTAAATCTTGACTCATGAATGCGCAACTTTGTTGTTAAGTATCAATTATTTTAGTTGTTATCGGCAAATCAGCAAAACTCATTAACCCCTTAATTTTTATGCTTGGAAGTATATTCCTGAATGAAAACTGACCGTGGGTTTGTGCTTAATTCACCGTTATTAAGTGTTAGAATACTCTTTTTAAGCAATGGATAAAACTGGAATATGGCAAAACGTAAAACTGCTTATGTGTGTTCTGACTGCGGGGCCGAGTTCCCACGTTGGCAAGGACAATGCTCTGAGTGTAAAGCGTGGAACACGATAAGTGAGTTTGTGGTAGCGAGTGCCAAAAGTGTAGCTCGACAAACTACTTCAGGGTATGCAGGGCAAACCGCAGCCAAAATCGAGACACTAAACGCTATAGATTTAGAATCACTGCCACGATTTTCGTCAACGTTTAAGGAACTAGATAGAGTGCTTGGCGGAGGAATAGTCCCTGGTGCCGCTATGTTAATTGGTGGTTCACCTGGCGCCGGAAAAAGTACACTTTTGCTACAGGTAATGTGTCAGATGGCGAAAAGCGAAACCGCCCTTTATGTTACCGGGGAAGAGTCTCTCCAACAGGTGGCAATGCGTGCCAAGCGTTTAAACCTCCCTGACGATAAGCTGATGATGTTAGCCGAAACTAACGTGGAAACCATCTGCGATTTAGCGCTTACGAAAAAGCCTAAAATTATGGTTATCGACTCTATTCAGGTTATGCATGTGTCAGATGTTCAATCTGCACCGGGCAGCGTATCCCAAGTAAGGGAAAGCGCGGCGTATTTAACGCGCTTTGCCAAACAAAATCACATTGCCATGTTTATTGTTGGCCACGTAACGAAAGACGGAAACTTAGCGGGCCCTAAAGTACTTGAGCACTGTATCGATAGTTCTATGATGCTGGAAGGGGAAAGTGACGGTCGTTACCGTACTTTGCGCAGCCACAAAAACCGCTTCGGTGCAGTCAACGAACTGGGTGTATTTGCCATGACGGAAAAAGGCTTGAAAGAGGTCAGTAATCCTTCAGCTATTTTCTTAAGCCGAGGTGAAAATGAAACGCCTGGTTCTAGCGTTATGGTCATTTGGGAAGGCACCCGGCCGTTACTTGTGGAAATACAAGCGCTGGTGGATTATTCACAGATGTCTAACCCAAGACGGATAGCTGTGGGTCTAGATCAAAATCGTTTGTCCATGCTGTTAGCAGTACTTCACCGGCACGGTAATGTACAAATGAACGACCAAGACGTATTTGTGAACGTTGTTGGCGGTGTACGAGTCTCTGAAACCAGTGCTGACCTGGCGTTATTACTGGCGATGATTTCCAGCTTCAGAAACCGTTCATTACCGCGCGACTTGATTGTGTTTGGTGAAGTAGGCCTTGCAGGTGAAATTCGTCCGGTTCCCAATGGAACAGAGCGCATAATAGAAGCGGCAAAGCATGGTTTTAAACGAGCTATTGTGCCTAAAGCTAATGCCCCTAAACAAGCTATTAATGGCATGAAAGTCGTGTCCGTGGCTCGGCTTTCTGAAGCGTTAGATGCCTTGGAATAACGCGAAATGCATTAACGTTAAAGCTGTAGGGAACGCGCAAGAAGACTTGTGAAGTACGTCTTTTTGCGCAGTTTGAGGGTGGAGCCTTTTCTGAAGCTCTGCAGAGACTTGTCGTATTTTTTTGTTTTAATTTGGCGCTTGATAAACCGCATTAACCAGCGCATTAAGATCTTTCTCTTCAATACTAGCATCATCGCTGTTTAGTAAGATTAAACGGCGAAGGGCGCTTATGCTTTCCACATCCATACGCTCTACTTTACACCCCAACGAAACTAGCTCCTGTCTGCTGTCCGCGTGGCGATATAACTGTGAGATTGAAAGGGTGATAACTGGGCTGTCTTCATTTGCTTGGAAGGTAGCAACATAAGGTTCATGGCTGTCGAAAGGTAAGTTTGACAATGCGGTTTCCGTTGCTTGTAGTTTTATGCCCTGCAGAGACACGTCACTAACTACTACATCGATACTATTGTCGTTATGTGCCAGCTTGCCGTTTACATTCAGCGGGACTCGTTGGAATTGACGCTTATCTGTCATCACTCAAATACCTAATTATCATTGACGACCTCAGTATTGGCTAATTTTCTCCCGTTCGCAACGAAAAGCAAACAAATAAAAAAGCCGCTATCGATGACAGCGGCTTTCGGGCTTTTAAGGTAAGGAAATCTTTATCCCCAATTCCCTTTATTTAGACATGCGCTTGTATTTGAGGCGATGGGGTTCAACCACATCTTGCCCAAACTCCTGCTTCAACCAGCTTTCGTAGTCAGAGTAGTTACCTTCGAAGAAGTTAATGTTACCTTCATCGCGGTAATCCATGATGTGCGTTGCCACGCGGTCTAGGAACCAACGGTCGTGCGAGATAACCATGGCGCAGCCAGGGAATTCGAGCAACGCATTCTCTAGTGCGCGAAGGGTTTCAACGTCTAGGTCGTTGGTTGGCTCATCCAGCAGCAACACGTTGCCGCCTGCTTTAAGCAGTTTTGCAAGGTGAACACGATTTCGCTCACCACCAGACAAGTCCTTGATAAACTTCTGCTGATCGGTGCCTTTGAAGTTAAAGCGGCTGCAGTAGGCGCGGCTGTTAATCTCAAAGTTACCAATGCGAATGATATCTTGCTCGTCAGAAATTTCTTTCCACACAGTGTTTTCTTCGTTCATGTGGTCGCGGAACTGTTCTACCGCAGCAATTTGAACGGTATCACCTAAATCTATGTTGCCTGAATCAGGTTGCTCAGCGCCGGTAAGCATTCTGAATAAGGTTGATTTACCCGCACCGTTAGGGCCAACAATACCCACAATTGCACCTTTCGGTACTTTAAACGTTAAATCATCAATTAATACACGATCGCCATAGGACTTTTTAAGGTTGCTAACTTCAATAACCTTGTCACCTAAGCGCTCACCTGGTGGGATGAATAGTTCGTTCGTTTCGTTACGCTTTTGGTAGTCGCTAGTCGATAGCTCTTCGAAACGGGCCATACGGGCTTTACTTTTAGCATGACGACCTTTTGGATTTGAGCGTACCCACTCAAGTTCCTGTTTCATACTCTTCATACGTGCCGTTTCGGTGCGCTCTTCTTGCTCTAGTCGGTTCTCTTTTTGCTCCAACCAAGAAGAGTAGTTACCCTCCCATGGAATACCTTCACCTCGGTCAAGCTCTAAAATCCAACCCGCAACGTTATCAAGGAAGTATCTATCGTGGGTAATAGCTACCACTGTACCTTCATAATCGTGAAGGAAGCGCTCTAGCCATGCTACTGACTCCGCGTCCAAGTGGTTGGTTGGTTCGTCAAGAAGCAACATTTCAGGCTTTTCTAAAAGTAAGCGGCAAAGCGCAACACGGCGACGCTCACCACCAGATAGTTTGCTTACGTCCGCATCCCACGCTGGTAGGCGAAGGGCATCTGCAGCACGCTCTAGGGCATTTTCTAAATTGTGGCCATCTTTCGCTTGAATGATTGCTTCTAGCTCACCTTGCTCTTTAGCAAGGGCGTCGAAATCAGCGTCTGCTTCTGCATAAGCGGCATAGACTTCGTCAAGGCGAGTCAGTGCATGTTTAACATCAGCTACGGCTTCTTCGATATTGCCACGAACATCTTTGGTTTCATCAAGCTGAGGTTCCTGTGGAAGATAGCCTACCTTCAAACCTGGTTGAGGACGCGCTTCACCTTCGATGTCGGTATCTACGCCGGCCATAATGCGAAGTAAGGTAGATTTACCTGCACCGTTTAGACCTAGCACACCAATTTTGGCGCCTGGGAAAAAGCTAAGTGAGATATTTTTTAGAATGTGTCTATTAGGTGGGACGATTTTGCCCACGCGATGCATACTGTAAACGTATTGCGCCATGCTCTATCCTCGCTGAATAAGCGGTGAAAAATAAAAAAGTGATTGTGGTCTATTCTACTCGTAACAGGGTAGTTTGTGCCAGTTACTTACGCTTAGTGTATTAGTGCTTGGCGACATTTTAATCACTCATGCCAAAAAGATCGATTTATGCATCGGTTGGCGAGTTGATTTAAGGTAAACTTGCTTTTTATAAGCATGAGTAAATATGGGCTTTAGGGTGAGCTACTGATCTAGTAAAAAGCAATAAAGAACCCAAAGCGATAGACTCAATACTATTCATATTTCTGAACAGGCAATTAAGATGACCGCTATGAATAAACGCATATATAGTCTGGATGAGCTCGCCAAGCATGTAGGTGGGGAAGTGCAGGGCGATGGCAATATCACTATTTCCGCGGTTGGCACACTTTCTGGTGCAGCATCGCATCAAATATCGTTTCTGACCAACCCTAAATATAAACCACAGTTGAAAGATACAAATGCCGGTGCGGTTATTCTGCACGAGAGCTTAAAAGGTGACAGCCCAGTTCCTGCACTCGTTGTGGCAAACCCTCATGCAGCCTTTGCGCTTATCGCTCAACTATTCGATACCACACCAGCGGTTGCTACAGGCATTTCCGAGTCAGCGGTTATTGCGCCATCTGCCCGCATCGGCAGTGATGTATCGCTAGGCCACAACGTTATTATTGAAGATAATGTGGTGTTGGGCGATAGAGTTACAGTTGGCGCTAATACCGTTATCCGTAGAGGCACGCACATTGGTGAAGGCTGCACTATCCATCCAAATGTGACCATTTATCACGACGTGGTTATTGGCAAGCGCGTAACCATTCACAGTCAAACGGTAATTGGGGCAGCGGGCTTTGGCTATGCAAATGATAAAGGCGTGTGGATCCCTATTCCGCAAACCGGCTCAGTACGTATTGGTGACGACAGTCAAATTGGTGCGAGCAGCAGCATCGACCGCGGTGCTATGGAAGATACGGTGTTAGGCACCAACGTTATTATCGACAATCAAGTACAAATTGGTCATAACTGTATTATTGGCGACCATTCCTGCATTTGCGGCGCTACCGGTATCGCCGGCAGTTGTCATATTGGCAAACACGTAATTATTGGCGGAGGAGTTGGCATCAACGGTCACATTAGCATTTGTGATAACGTCCAGGTGACCGGCTATACCATGATTGTGCAAGATATCACTGAGCCGGGCGTTTATTCTTCTGGTCAGCCAGCACAAACCAACCGTGATTGGCGTAAAAACACAGTTCGCCTTGCTAAAATTGGCAGTTTATTTGACCGTGTTAAAGCCCTTGAGAAACAGGTCTGATCTCGCGCTGGCGCAAGTATTACGTTAAACCTGCGCCATTTATATTAATTTGGTCATAAAGCGGTATACAAGTAACCGAAAATGACTAGAATATGGCTCGAATTTGAGCAATCAGTGCGTAACGCCATATAAAAACCGCAGTTAAGGAGCCCCCATGTTTTCTCGCGAAATGAATATAGCCGACTTCGATCCTGAATTAGCCGATGCAATGTCTAAAGAGGTTGAGCGTCAAGAACACCACATTGAGCTAATTGCCTCTGAGAACTACTGTAGTCCACGTGTAATGGAAGCACAGGGTTCGCAGCTTACTAACAAATACGCTGAAGGCTATCCAGGCAAGCGTTACTACGGTGGTTGTGAGCACGTAGACGTTGTTGAGCAACTAGCTATCGACCGTGCAAAAGCGCTATTTGGTGCAGACTACGCAAATGTTCAGCCACACGCTGGTTCACAAGCAAACTCAGCTGTTTTCATGGCATTACTTGACGCGGGCGATACGGTATTGGGTATGAGCCTTTCTGAAGGTGGTCACCTGACTCACGGTTCGCATGTAAACTTCTCTGGTAAAACTTACAACGCTGTACAATACGGTTTGAACAAAGAAACCGGTGAAATCGATTACGCTCAAGTAGAAGCGCTGGCCAAAGAGCACAAGCCTAAAATGATTATCGGTGGTTTCTCTGCGTATTCAGGTGTTGTTGATTGGGCTAAATTCCGCGAAATCGCAGATAGCGTAGGCGCATACTTGCTTGTAGATATGGCGCACGTTGCAGGTCTTGTAGCGGCTGGCGTTTATCCTAACCCACTTCCTCATGCACACGTGGTAACAACGACAACGCACAAAACTCTTGCAGGCCCGCGTAGTGGTCTTATCTTGTCAGCATGTGGCGACGAAGCAATTTACAAAAAGCTTAATAGCTCGGTATTCCCAGGTAACCAAGGTGGCCCTCTATGCCATGTTATTGCAGCTAAAGCGGTTGCTTTCAAAGAAGCACTACAGCCAGAATTTAAAGTGTATCAGCAGCAGGTTGTAGCGAATGCGAAAGCTATGGTTTCTGTAATGCAAGAGCGTGGCTTTAATATTGTTTCTGGCGGTACCGACAACCACTTGTTCCTTCTTGATCTCATCGACAAGGATATTACGGGTAAAGATGCTGACGCAGCCTTAGGCGCAGCAAACATCACCGTTAATAAAAACTCGGTTCCAAATGACCCACGTTCACCGTTTGTAACCAGTGGTCTTCGTATCGGTAGCCCAGCGATCACTCGCCGTGGTTTTAAAGAAGAACAAGCTAAGCAAGTTGCTACTTGGATTTGCGACATTCTAGATAACATGGGCGATGAGTCAGTTATTAAGCGTGTTCAAGATGAAGTGGTTGCTCTTTGCGCACAATTCCCTGTTTATAAGTAAATAGGATTGTGTTTTATTGCGTACTTTGGTACTAATGCTGGACTAACTAGTCTAGGTTTGATCAATAAGCCTAAGTACGCAATATTTAAGGAATATTCATGTTTTGCCCGTTTTGTTCAGAACAAGAAACAAAAGTTATTGATTCTCGTTTGGTTGCAGAAGGGCAGCAAGTGCGTAGACGCCGTGAATGTATGGTGTGTCACGAGCGCTTCACGACCTTTGAAAGTGCTGAGCTCGTTATGCCCCGCGTGATAAAGCGCGACGGTTCACGTGAACCGTTTAATGAAGATAAACTTCGTGCAGGTTTGCAACGCGCACTTGAAAAGCGTCCTGTTAGCACTGAAAAAGTTGAACAGTGTGTCCTTTCACTGAAGTCAAAGTTGCGTGCAACAGGTGAGCGTGAGGTGAGTAGCGAACTGCTCGGCAACCTAATAATGAAAGCCCTAAAAGAACTCGACAAAGTTGCCTATGTCAGGTTCGCTTCTGTTTATCGTTCCTTCGAAGACATTCGTGAATTTGGAGAAGAAATTGCGCGATTAGGGGACTAGGTCGGGCACTCCCAAAACCTCAGACACTTAGGGCTACAACAGGAATCCAAGTGAACCACGAAACGGTTAAAAACGATTATCATTGGATGGCGAAAGCCATTCAACTTGCCCAGCAAGGGCGCTATACCACTTCTCCTAACCCTCGCGTTGGTTGCGTAATTGTTGATGAAAACAATCAGCTAATAGGTCAGGGATATCATATCCAAGCTGGCACTCCTCATGCCGAAATACACGCATTAAGACAAGCTGCTAGCACAAGAGAAGGCGGAGCAAAAGGCGCGACGGCTTATGTAACCCTTGAGCCCTGCAGTCATTTTGGCCGCACGCCGCCTTGTGCGGTGGCTTTGGTTGAAGCAAAAGTGGCGCGAGTGGTTATTGCCATGACCGACCCTAACCCAAACGTATGCGGTAACGGTATCAGCATTCTGCAAGAAGCTGGTATTGAAGTGGTCAGCGATGTGATGGCCGCAGAAGCTGCAGCATTAAACCCTGGGTTTATCAAGCGCATGCTTACTGGCAAGCCTTTCGTGCGCGTGAAATTAGGCATCAGCCTCGATGGAAAAATAGCCCTTCAAAATGGTGTAAGTCAATGGATCACTGGACCCGAGGCAAGACGCGATGTACAGCGCTATCGCGCGCAGAGTTGCGCGGTACTTACAGGTTCAGGAACGGTAAAAGCTGATAACCCTAGTTTGTTAGTTAGAAAGCAAGAAGCACAGCTCAATGATTATCCACTTGAACAAATTCGCCAGCCTGCTCGAGTTGTCGTTGATGGCAAAAGCAAGCTCAGTCGAGACTACGCGTTGTTTAACGACGGGAATATTACCTTAACGGCTACTTCCCAGTCCCATCCAGATACGGCAACACAGCACTACCTAGTGGTAGATGAAAAAGACGGTAAACTCAACTTACATACACTAATGTCGGCGTTAGGCGATAAGCAATATAATGAAGTATGGGTGGAAGC
Organism: Alteromonas macleodii; assembly: GCF_903772925.1. Lineage (NCBI taxonomy): Bacteria > Pseudomonadati > Pseudomonadota > Gammaproteobacteria > Alteromonadales > Alteromonadaceae > Alteromonas > Alteromonas fortis. Next base: position 3,052,471 of record NZ_LR812090.1, on the reverse strand, counting down.
GGGCCCAGGCTTAGCCGGAGCATTGTTGCAAGAGGGGCTGGTGGATGAGCTAATTTGCTACCAAGCGCCTAAGCTTTTAGGTGAAAAGGGTATAAGTATGGTTAATTTGCCAGCGTTTACGTCATTAAATGAATGTATTTCGCTTTCGCTTATTGAAAATCGTCAGGTGGGGAACGATATTAAGCTTATCTTTCGCCCTGATGTTAGCAACACTCGTGGTTAACGCGATTAAAGAGGAACTTTATGTTTACTGGAATTATTCAAGCGCTCGGTACTATTAAAAAGCTTGATAACCGTGGCAACGATATTCGCCTAACCGTTGCGTCACCTACGCTTGATATGTCTGATGTCGCACTTGGCGACAGTATTGCGACCAATGGTGTTTGCTTAACAGTGACTGATATGGGCCCCGATTATTACTGCGCGGATGTATCGGCAGAAACCATCAAATTGACCGGGTTTGCACATTATAGTGCAGGCTCAACCGTTAACCTTGAAAAAGCTATGCGTCCTAGCGACCGTTTAGGCGGTCATATCGTGTCAGGTCACGTGGACGGCGTGGGCGAGGTTACGCAAATTATCAAGCACTCAGACTATGTAGAGTTCTGGGTAAAAGCGCCTGAAGCACTAGCGAAATACATTGCGCACAAAGGCAGTATCACCGTTGATGGTATTAGTTTGACCGTGAACGAAGTCAACGGCGCGGAATTCATGCTTTGGATCATTCCTCATACGTTGCAAGAAACGATTATGGGAAGCTATAAAGTGGGCACAGCGGTAAACCTAGAGGTTGATGTTATTGCGCGCTATTTAGAGCGATTAATGCTAGGCGATAAAGCCGCCGAGCCTACAAGGAAAGGCATCGACATGGCATTTCTTGCCGAGAACGGATTTTTAAGAAAATAACCCTACAAGAAGCACACAACATGGCATTTAACACTACACAAGAAATAATTGAAGACATTCGCCAAGGTAAAATGGTTATCTTGATGGATGATGAAGATAGGGAAAACGAAGGTGATTTAATCATGGCGGCGGAGCATGTCACGCCTGAAGCCATAAACTTTATGGTTACTCACGCTCGCGGCTTGGTGTGCTTACCTATGACTCAAGAGCGCTGCCGCACGTTAAATCTTCCTTTAATGGTTGATAAAAACGAAGCGCAGTTTTCTACCAACTTCACCGTTTCTATTGAAGCAGCAACAGGCGTGACAACCGGAATTTCAGCTGCCGACCGTGCAACAACAATCAAAGCGGCTGTATCCAAAGATGCCAAAGCGACAGACATTGTTCAGCCTGGGCACATATTTCCATTAATTGCTAAAGAGGGCGGTGTGTTAAATCGCGCAGGCCACACCGAAGCAGGTGTAGACTTGCCACGTTTGGCCGGCTTAGAGCCAGCTGGGGTTATTGTAGAAATTCTCAATGAAGACGGCACTATGGCTCGCCGCCCAGAGTTAGAAAAGTTCGCGGCCAAGCACAACCTTAAAATTGGTACCATTGCTGATTTAATTGAATATCGCAATTTAAACGAAACGACAATCCAAAAAGTTGCGCAGTGTAACATGCCAACAGAATACGGTGATTTTGAGCTGCACACGTTTAAAGACAGCATCGACAACCAGCTGCACTATGCGCTTAAAAAAGGCGACATTAACGAAGATGATCCGACACTTGTTCGAGTTCACCTTCACAATACTTTTAGTGATCTTCTTGGCTCGACGCGCGGTATTCAACGCTCAATGACGTTAGCAGATGGCATGCGCAAAATTTCACAAGAAGGTGGTGTGCTAGTGCTATTAGGCAAAGAAGAGCATATTGAGAGCCAAGTACGCCGCTTTGCAGCAGAAGACAGAGGCGAGCGCCCAGCTGGCGCTGACTGGCAGGGGTCGTCACGCACTATTGGTGTGGGCAGCCAAATTCTTGCCTCTATGGGCGTTCACAAAATGCGCCTTCTTAGTAAGCCAATTAAATATCATGCACTTTCAGGCTACGGCCTTGAAGTTGTAGAGTACGTGCACGACTAGCTCTGGGGTATAGGCCACAGTGAAAGTGGAGAGGGAATGCTCGTCGCAAACACGCGGTGAATACATCCCTGTACGCTCCGCCACCGCATCCATGCGGTGGAGGGTTTGCGACGCGCATTCCCTCACCACATTTTGTTAAGCATAAAGTGGCCGTTTACGAATAGTTGAAGTTAAAGAAACAATCGATTTAGTTTGGGCGCAGTTATGGTATACTTCGCGCCGTTTTTTCTCGAGGAATGAATCCATGCAGGTAATTGAAGGTAATATCAGAGCAACCGGTAAGAAGTTTGCTATCGTTGTATCACGCTTTAATAGCTTTGTTGTTGAAAGCTTACTGGAAGGTGCATTAGACACACTAGAGCGTCACGGTGAAGTAAGCGATGACGATATCACGGTAGTACGTGTACCTGGTGCTTACGAGTTACCTGTAATTGCTAAGAAATTAGCTGAGAAGAAGTCATTTGACGCCATCATCGCTCTTGGTGCAGTTATCCGTGGCGGCACGCCACACTTTGATTTTGTAGCAGGCGAGAGCAACAAAGGTCTTGCGCAAGTATCACTTGAATACGGCGTACCTGTATCATTTGGCGTAATCACAACAGATTCAATTGAACAAGCTATCGAGCGTTCGGGAACCAAAGCGGGCAATAAGGGTGCAGAAGCTGCACTTGGCGCGCTAGAAATGGTTAACGTTATCGATGCTGTTGAAAAGCTTTAAGGTAAACATTAAGTGAAAGTTTCAGCTCGTCGTAAAGCCCGTGAACTCGCCCTTCAAGGTGTGTATTCATGGCAAATGAGTCACAACGATATTCAGCAGGTTGAACTGGCGCTAGCCACCAGTAACGACATGCAAAAGGTAGACATGGCGTATTTCCAAGCCTTACTTCGCGGTGTTGCACACAACGCAAGTAACCTTGATGCAACCATTAAACCTTACCTTGGCCGTTTGCCAGAAGAGTTAGACGCTATCGAAAAAGCCATTTTGCGCATTGCGACGCTGGAACTCACTGAGCGCATCGACGTACCTTACCGCGTAATTATTAATGAAGCGATTGAGCTAGCTAAGGCATTTGGTGCTGAAGAAAGCCATAAATTCATTAATGGTGCACTGGATAAAGCAGTGCGCACGTTGCGTAAAGACGAGCGCGACTAACCTTACCGTGGCGGCATGGATTGCCGCTAAAAGGGTTTAAAAATTACCGTGAAAGAATTTGATCTTATCGGCCGCTATTTTTCAAACAGCGGCCACAAACGCAAAGACGTTGTTATTGGTATTGGTGATGACTGTGCAGTAACAACGGTTCCTGAAAACCAACAACTTGCCGTTACTACAGATACCCTTGTTGCAGGAGTGCACTTTTTAAAAGATGCCCCGGCTAAGTCTGTAGCATACAAAACTGTTGCTGTTAACTTAAGTGACCTTGCCGCTATGGGGGCTGAGCCCGCATGGATCAGCTTGTCTTTGTCACTGCCTGAAGTAGATGAAGCCTGGTTAGACGACTTTGTATCTGGTTTATACGAGCTTACTCAGTACTATTCTGTCCAGCTTATCGGTGGCGATACAGTAAAAGGCCCTATGGCGTTTACTATTACCGCACAAGGTTTTATACCGCCGGGTTCCGAATTAACGCGCAGTGGCGCTAAGCCGGGTGATTGGCTTTATGTTACCGGAACACTAGGTGATGCAGGAGCGGGCTTAGATATTCTGCAAAAAAATCTCAGCGTAAGTGGTGAAGCGAAAGACGTGTTGGTAAACCGTCATTATTTCCCAACCCCTCGCGTTGCGGTGGGTACGGCGATTCGTCGTATTGCAACGTCTTGCATTGATATCTCTGATGGCTTGATTTCAGATTTAGGGCATATTTTAAAAGCGTCTAATTGCGGTGCGAATGTTCATGTAGATCGTTTACCGCTATCACGAGCACTAACAAGTGCAGTCACACCTGAACAAGCTATTGAATATGCACTATCCGCTGGCGATGACTACGAACTTATTTTCACTGTAAGTGAAGAGCAGCGCGGTAGCCTTGAAACTTCGTTGGCAAGTACGAATGTGAAAGCCACGTGTATTGGCCAATTAACCGGGCATAGCGGCACACTTTCGTTGCTAAAAGATAACGAAAAGTATACGCCAGCTAATGCATCTGGCTACGAGCACGCCTTTTAGGCAAATCACATTTTACAATAGTAAATAAAGGAAGAAGCATGCAGGCGGAATATCGCGCTAGAGTGAGTATGAAAAATCCTGTTCATTTTCTCGCACTCGGTTTTGGTAGTGGGCTTGTTCCTTTCATGCCAGGTACATTTGGCTCGCTTGCTGCACTACCGCTACTTGTAGCGTGCAGCAAGATCTCGGTGGTTTCCTTCATCGCGCTTACGCTGATATTTTCAGTGGTAGGTATCTACCTGTGTGGCAAGACTGCAGACGATATGCAGGTACACGACCACGGCTCTATAGTGTGGGATGAAATAGCGGGCATGTTTATCACCTTTCTATTTGTACCTATCTCAGCGTCATCTTTACTCGTGGGCTTTGTTCTGTTCAGACTTTTCGACATCTTAAAGCCTTGGCCAATAGGTATTATCGACAAGCGCTTACACGGTGGTACAGGCATTATGCTGGATGATATTCTTGCTGGAGCCATGGCGTGTGGCTGTTTACATTTATTAATGGTGTTCTGGCCTGCAGCGCTGGCGTTGTTCTAGCTAAAAGTAAAGATTCAGAGCCGCTCTCATAGATAGGCGACAGAGAACGATTAGGCAATGAAAAGTTAGGCAGTGAGAAATCAGGCAATGAAAACTCAGGTAATAAAGAGTCAGGCAATAGCGAAAATACATAACGAAAAAGCCCGCAGTTTGCGGGCTTTTTGATTTCAGGTTTAAACGAAAAGCATAGTAGTCGCTTTTACTAAGCCAGTTTTATAACGAATTAGATAACTGATTAGCTAGCTGTAAACCTATTTGCAGCAGCAATAATACCTTCAGCATCTAAGCCGTGCTCTTTGTACATTTCCTGTTGCGTACCTTGCAGAATAAAGCTATCAGGCAGACCTAACATTTTGACTGCCTTTAGTACGCCGTTTTGCTGCAAGTGTTCTAGTACGGCACTACCAGCTCCACCCATAATACAGCCGTCTTCTAACGTTATAAGGGCGCTATGTTCACTGGCCGCTTTTAAAACGGCATCGCCATCTAGTGGTTTTATAAAGCGCATGTCGATAACCGTTGCATCAATAGCTTCTGCTGCTTCTAGTGCATAGGGCAATAAACAGCCGAAGTTCAAAATAGCAACGCTTTCAGATTTATCTTTAGAGGTTTCTCGACAGGTACGTGATTTACCTATTTCAAGTGCCGTCATCGCCTCATCTGGTGTAATCCCCATGCCTGCACCACGAGGGTAGCGCACTGCAGCAGGCTTTTGTAGCTTATGGCCTGTATAAAGCATTTGACGACATTCATTTTCGTCTGACGGTGCCATAACGACCATATTTGGAATGCAGCGAAGGAAAGCAATATCAAACGCGCCTTGGTGAGTAGGGCCATCGGCGCCCACGATACCCGCTCTGTCTATAGCAAATAATACCGGCAAATCTTGTATTGCCACATCGTGGATAAGCTGATCGTATGCGCGCTGAAGGAACGATGAATAAATCGCAACAACCGCGTTCATACCATCTTTGGCAAGACCGGCACCAAAGGTCACAGCATGCTGTTCGGCAATGGCAACATCGAAGTACTGTTCGGGAAAACGCTGAGAAAACTCAACCATACCAGAACCTTCACGCATAGCAGGTGTCACAGCCATTAATTTTGGGTCTTGCGCGGCCATATCACATAGCCATTTTCCAAAAATAGCAGAGTAGGTTGGGGCAGAGGGCTTCGACTTTGGCAGAGCGTTATCTGCTGGGTTAAATTTTGGCACCGCGTGAAACTTAATTGGGTCTTCTTCAGCAACGGCATAGCCCTTACCTTTCTTTGTCACAACATGTAAAAGCTGAGGACCTTCAAAGTTACGCATATTGCGAAGGGTATCGACTACAGCGTTCACATCGTGACCATCGATAGGACCAATATAATTAAAGCCCAACTCTTCGAAGATAGTACCGGGCACAACCATACCTTTAAGGTGCTCTTCTGCACGGCTAGCGAATTCCTTAATAGGTGGTACATTGCTTAACAGCTTTTTGCCGCCATCGCGAATTGAATTGAAAAAATTACCCGTTAGCAAGCGGGCTAGGTGGCTGTTTAACGCCCCTACGTTTTCAGATATGGACATTTCGTTGTCGTTAAGTACAACCACCATATCTTTTTTGATGTCACCTGCGTGGTTAAGGGCTTCAAACGCCATACCTGCGGTCATTGCGCCATCGCCGATAACGGCAACCACTTTGCGATCTTCACCTTCTTTTTCTGCCGCTACGGCCATGCCCAGCGCCGCGCTAATCGATGTAGAAGAATGACCCACAGCAAAGGTGTCATAGTCGCTCTCAGGCGGCCATGGGAAAGGGTGCAGACCATTCTTTTGACGGATGGTACTCATGCGCTCTGCACGGCCAGTAAGAATCTTATGAGGATAGGCTTGATGCCCTACGTCCCACAATAAACGGTCAAACGGTGTGTTGTACACATAATGTAACGCGACGGTGAGCTCTACTGTGCCTAAGCCCGAAGCGAAGTGACCACTCGTTTGACTTACACTGTTAAGTAAATACTCACGTAATTCATCGGCGAGCTCGCGTAATTTATCCTGGGGCAATTGCCTCAATTTTTCAGGTGTTTGCGCAAGCGCAAGCGTTGGGTAATGTTGGAGATCTAAACTCATGTACTTATTATCTTTTTCAACATGGCGCGTGGCTAATGGTCGCGTTTTACCAAAAGCTCGCTAAACGCAATTAAACTGTCAGTATTGTAGGGTAAACGCGTCAATGCTTGAAGTGCATTATTGTGAAGCATTTCTAATTCTTGTTTAGCGCCAGCCATTCCAAGCTTGGCGGGAAACGTGTTTTTACCCAATGCTTCATCCGACCCTGCCGGTTTACCTAACTTCTCGCTGCTGCCTTCAACGTCCAAAATGTCGTCTTGAACTTGAAAAGCTAGCCCGATATCGGCGGCATAAGCCATTAAGTCAGTTTTAGTTTGTGGCAATAAGCCTTCACTGACAATAGCAACCATTTCAACACAGGCTTTTAGCAATGCTCCGGTTTTTAATCTATGGAGCTGTTTTAGTTCTTCTAACGAGATGGCCTCACCTGTACTGGCCAAATCAATTGCCTGGCCACCACACATTCCTACATATCCTGCACTTTTAGCAAGTACAGACAACAGTTGTCCGCGCTTGGTTTCGGCAAATACGCTTAAAGGAGCATCAGCTAGTACAGTAAATGCAAGAGATTGCAGAGCATCCCCCGCTAAAATAGCCGTAGCTTCATCGAAGGCGATATGACAAGTTGGCATTCCACGACGTAAATCATCATCGTCCATGGCTGGTAAATCGTCATGAACTAACGAGTAGGCGTGCACGCACTCAATAGCCATGCTTATAGCCATCTGATCTTTTTTAGGCACGTCTAGCGTGTTTCCTACAACCTGTACTAGTAGAGGACGCATACGCTTACCACCCGCAAGCAATGCGTGACGCATCGCATCCTTAAGGCGCGGTGCGTAATCGGGTAAATCATCAATTAAGGTAAGAAGGGATGCATCAGTTTGCTGTTTTACTTGCTGATGCAAAGCAGAAAAATTCATAGGTCGCCTGTAAGTTAAAAATGAACGTTTTAAGGCTGTTCACTTTCAGGAAGAGTTTGAAGCGTTTCTTCGCCTTGTTCACTAAGCAGTATTTTTACTTTTTGCTCGGCGTTTTCAAGTGATTGCTGGCCTTGACGAGATAATGCTATACCTCGTTCAAATTTTTCCAGTGCTTTATTAAGCGGCAGATCACCGTTTTCCATTTCGTTAACGATAGCTTCTAGTTCTGATAAAGTTTCTTCAAAAGACGCTGATGCTTTTTCTGTCGTCATAAAAACACTCAATACATTGGCCAAAATACGTGTACCGCGCACATTAACCGAGGGCCGCACAAGGGTCAAATGGTTTGTCCGTATATCGCCTATATCACAGTAATATAGCTTTTTTTTCATGCAGTTGACCACGTTGAATATGAAGATATTGTGCTATATTCGAAATAAGTGACTACATTACTTTAAATAAACAAGTGTATGCGTGTTCTGATAGATAAGCGAACCCTATAAGCATGGTAGATAGATAGAAAACCTTTAAACAAGGTTTTTTAAAGTCACACTTAATAAAAAACAAATAAATATGATATTTTTCAATAATGTCGTTTTAGTATTTTTATCCGTTGCCGATAGAATATTTGTAGATTAACAGCACTGACTGCGCATAAATGGGGAAGAGTGAGTGGATTTAGCAACCGTCATAGGTATGTTGGGCGCCATTGGTTTCATAGTTATGGCTATGATTCTAGGCGGCAGCTTAGGCATGTTCATCGACGTCCAATCGATATTGATCGTGTTTGGTGGGACTTTGTTTGTTGTCTTGTCACAATTTACTTTAGGTCAATTCTTCGGTGCGGGTAAGATTGCTGGTAAAGCATTCATGTTTAAGATTGAATCGCCAGAAGAGCTTATTGAGAAAATCGTAGAGATGGCGGATGCGGCGCGAAAAGGTGGCTTTTTGGCTTTAGAGGAAGCGGAAATCTCGAACGAATTTATGCAAAAGGGCGTAGATATGCTGGTTGATGGCCACGATATTGAGGTGGTTAGAGAGACGCTCGCTAAAGATATTTCTATGACGTCAGAGCGACATGATTTCGGCGCCTCGTTTTTTAAAGGTATGGGCGATATTGCACCCGCCATGGGTATGATCGGCACCTTGATTGGTTTGGTTGCCATGCTATCGAACATGGATGACCCGAAAGCTATCGGCCCCGCAATGGCGGTAGCACTACTCACAACGCTTTATGGTGCCTTTTTCGCCAACGTTATCTGTTTGCCAATAGCATTCAAGCTGTCTGTGCGAGCGGGGGAAGAAAAGCTAAATCAGAGCCTTGTTCTAGATGGTATTGTCGGTATAGCTGACGGTCAAAACCCGCGAGTTATTGAAGGCGTATTGAAAAACTACCTGGCGGCGAGTAAACGCGGAAGCGCAGAGGAAGAGTAATGGCAGAAGAAGAATGCCCAAAATGCCCCCCCGAGGGGCTTCCAGCTTGGATGGGAACCTTCGCAGACTTGATGTCACTGCTAATGTGCTTCTTTGTACTTCTGCTTTCATTTTCAGAGATGGATGTACTTAAATTTAAGCAGATTGCGGGTTCGATGAAGTTCGCTTTCGGTGTACAAAACAAAATCGAAGTAAAAGATATTCCAAAGGGAACCAGTGTAATAGCTATGGAGTTTCGACCTGGTAAGCCTGATCCTACTCCAATTGAATCTATACAACAGCAAACCAACGAAATGACACAGCAGATGCTAGAGTTTCAGGCAGGAAACGAGGATTCGGCCGGCGGAAGGCAAAAGCAGCGTGGCGAACAACGCGGCGGTCAGTCTCAACAAACGGCTACTGAGTCATCTTCATCTGCTGAGCAAAGCACTGATCAATCTCAAATGGCTGAGTTGATGAAAAAGGTGGCCCAACAATTGGAAAAGCAAATTTTAGATGGCTCGGTAGAGATGGAGTCGCTGGGGCAACAGCTTACCATTCGTATTCGCGAGAATGGCTCCTTCTCAGCCGGGTCTGCTTTCTTGCAGCCACAATTTCAGCCCGTATTAAGAAAAATTGGTTCATTGTTAGCGGATGTGCCTGGTGAAATTGAGATTTCTGGCCATAGTGACGGACAGCATATTGCCAATGAGCTTTATCGCTCGAACTGGGATTTGTCGTCACAACGCGCCGTCGCGGTGGCCGAAGCCATGCGTACAGCACCTGGGTTTGATGAAAGCCGTATGTCTGTTGTAGGCAAAGCAGATACTAATCCTATTGTCGAAAATGCCACGACTGCAAGTGATAGAGCTAAGAATCGCCGAGTGGAGATTAATATTAACCAAGGTAAACCAATGATATCCAAACCTATATCAGTGGTAGACGATTAAGCGTTACTCCTTTGAAATGCAATATCCACAAAAAACGGTGCCATATGGCACCGCTTTTTTGGTTTCAAATTGCTTACTGGATATTCACACAACAACGAGAATCAAACTCTAGCCAATTCCTCTCTGTATTGAGGTTTAGATATAACAAGCTGTACAGTACTTATAGTTCTTTCTAGAAAGCCACCTTCGCAGTATTTCAGGTAGTAGGTCCACATACGCATAAAGCGTTCGTCGTAACCATCATTTAGTAATTCATCTTTCGCCGCGATAAATGCTTCATACCAGTGGTTAAGGGTTTTTGCATAGTCCACACCAATATCGTGTAAATCACGGATCATCATGTTCGTGTATTTTTTAAGATGGGCATTTAGCTGGTATTGCGATGGTAAAAAACCACCCGGGAAAATGTATTTCTGTATGAAGTCTACGCTGTTTGAGTAGCTATCATAACGTCTATCGTCAATGGTTATCGACTGAAGCAACATAAGGCCGTCGTCTTTCAAAAGAGAAGCACATTTTTCGAAAAAGTTACCTAAATACTGTTTGCCAACCGCTTCAATCATTTCAATGGAAACCAGCTTGTCGTATTTACCGTCGAGTAGACGATAATCTTTTTTAAGTAACGTAATTTTACTTTCTAGACCTTCTCGTGCAATCCAGTCCTTTGCCCAAGCGTGCTGTTCTTCTGAAATGGTGGTTGTTGTTACGTTGCAGCCGTAATGTTTTGCCGCAAAAACAGCTAGGCCGCCCCAGCCAGTGCCTATTTCTAAAAGGTGGTCTGCTTCAGAAAGTTGTAATTTGTCACAAATGGCTTTTAATTTGTAATTCTGCGCGTCGTTTAGCGTTGCATTTGTATCTGGGTATATTGCTGATGAATACATCATTGTTGGATCAAGAAAGCGGGTGTAAAGCTTATTGCCCAAGTCATAATGCGCTTCAATGTTCTTTTTAGCTTGGTCTTTTGTGTTTCGACGCGCAAAATGTTGAATTTTATTGATGGGCATGGTCAGCCACTTGAACTTATTTTCCCACTCATCTAGGGTGGGTAAGTTCCGTGCGAAAATCCTTACTACGGCTGTTACATCGTCACTGTCCCACAAACCATCCATGTACGCCTCGCCAGCCCCCACACTGCCGCCAAGTAACAACTGTCGATAGGCTTGCACATCTTTGATATTTACCGTAGCGCGCAGGTCGCTTTCGTCTGTGCCGAAACGCGCAACGACATCGCCGTTTTCTTGGATAGTTAAGCGACCAAATGGAAGCTGATTTAAACACTTCAAAAATAGTGTTCTACAAGTTTTATCTACAAAAGAGACCTCTGAGGTGGTCAGTAGTACAGATTCACCGAAAGACATTGTTATTGTTCCTGACTCTTTTCTGGGTGTGTATATAGTGGCGTTCGTTTTAGCAATAGCTTAAGCGCGTGCCAATAGATTCCGGCCACGGTTTTTATTGTCATACTGGGTATACGTTTAAGTGCAGCAGATAGATTCGCATTATCTAAAGTAAATTTGGTCAAATTAATCCCAGCGCTAAATTCTTTGTCTTCTCTTACGCAATCCATCGCTAAAGAAAGTCTAGACGAAGGCTGGGAAATCGACCATTTATAGGTCATATCCATAGGGTTAAAAGGCGACACGTGAAAAGCCTTAGGCGTATCGGCTTGGCTGTCTAGGTTTACAAGATAGTGATGGCGCTCATTCCAAGGAGTATTGCTAACCTCGGCAAGCATATGGGTGTATTTACCCTCTGCGTTGCGAAGGTAATAAAAATTCACCGGGCTAAAATAAAGCCCCCACATGCGTAATTGGCCAAGCATGAAAACGTCGCCGCTTAGCGCCTTACCATCATTTAATTCGGTCATTCTTTGCAACACGGCTTGTTTCAAAGGAATAGAAGCGTCGCCTAAATAGTCTTCTCGCTTGAATCGAACTCGTGCTTTGGAATGCGCGCTAAAATACTTCAGCGTATCCGATAGCTCGTTAAGTTCGTCGCTTTCAAGTTTTAACCAAAACAGATAAATGTCGTAGTCAAACTTGTGTTGGGTAGGCTTGAAACGTTGATGGTATACCTTGCCCTTATATATCGCGCTTTCTATCACAGGGCTTCACCAAAACGAGCACAAACGTCTAGTGCACTGGTAACGCCGTCTTCATGGAAACCGTTGTACCAGTAGGCACCACAGAAATGTAAGTTATCTACTCCGCAAATCTCATTTCTTCGTGACTGCGCTTCAACCATGTTGGCACTATACTGCGGGTGCGCGTATTGGTAGCTTCGCAAAATACTCTTTTCGTCGATTTCAGGCGTATTATTCAGCGTTACACAATAAGTATTCTCTGCTTCTAATCGCTGGAGAATGTTCATATTGTAGGTGACAGAAGCGGGGCGGGCTTCCTCGCTTGCGTCTTCTTTTAAGCTGTAATTCCAACTAGCCCACGCCAACTTCCTTTTAGGTAATTGGTCAGTGTCTTTGTGCATTACTACATCATTTTCCGCATAGGGAATATTGCCTAGAATATCTTTGTGCAGTGAAGTAGGAGAATGAATCATTTTTAGCGCTTGGTCACTGTGACACGCAAACACGACATGATCGAAGGTCGCAACTGCACCAGATGAATCGGTAACTTCCCACTTATCATCGCTTTTGACCACAGAAATTACCGCCGTGGATAATTTAATTTTAGACTCAAAAGGCGCAATCAGTGGGGGGATATATTGGCTTGAGCCACCTTTAATTGTGTACCACTGTGGTCGGTCAGTAATATTGAGCAGGCCATGGTTATTAAAAAACTGCAGGAAGAAGGTTAACGGAAACTTCCTCGTCTGTTCGAGGCTACTAGACCAAATTGCTGCGCACATAGGTAGTATATAGTAGCGCGCGAAATCGTCGCTTAGCCCTAATTCTTTAATAATATCTTCCAGCGTTAACGAAGACGTGTCGCGCTTATCAGCCACCATGGCTTTACACGCTTTATTGAACGTCAGTATGTCTCTAACAATGCGCCAAAACTTAGGTCGAAGAATGTTACGTCGCTGTGCAAATAAGCTGTTTAAGTTATTACCGTTGTATTCTAGGTTTGCTTTTTTACTCATAACAGAGAAGCTCATCTCTGTTGGTTGGTAGTCAACGTTTAGCTGAGTAATAAGCTTTATGAAGTTCGGGTAAGTCCAGTCATTAAAGACGATAAAACCCGTATCAATATGATGTGTCTGGCCGTTATCATCGATTTTCTTTGTTGCCGTGTGACCGCCAATGTAGTCATTCGCTTCGTAAACGGTGATGTCATGCTGTCTATTTAAAAGGTGTGCGCAGGTCAACCCTGAAATACCTGTGCCTATTATGGCAATCTTATTATTCATTCTTACTTCTCTTATTGTTTTTTTCGCATGGCCACGGATAAGCGCTTTTGAATTGGCGTCGGCAATATGTGCATAAATCGCAGAATAAACCCAAAGAAGCGAGGAAAGAAAACGGTTTGCTTGTTACTTTCTATTCCTTTTAGCATGGCCTCAGCGGCTTCTTCAGCGCTAATTTTCATCGGCATTTCAAAGTCGTTCTTGTCGGTTAAAGGTGTTTCAACGAAACCGGGCGATACTGCCTGTACTTTCACACCTCTATGGTGAAGATCGACTTCTAAAGACTTCGTAAAATAATGAAGGGCAGCTTTACTAGAACCATAAGCTTGCGTGCGTGTGAAAGGTAATAGACGGGCCATACTGTCGACTATCACTAGCTTGTCGCCATCTTTTAATCTCGGGAGAAGCGCATCAACACAGTGGACTACTCCGAAAAAATTAGGCTCGAAAACGCGGCGGAACATGTCTGGTTCGAAATCTTCAAGGTCGACATACTCACAAGTACCAGCATTAAGTACAGCAATATCGAACTTAACATTTGCTAATGCTCGCTTTGTATCTTCCACATCTGACACATCAAACTGACAAGCGCTAATATTACTATGTTTGCTAAGCTCATCGAGGGCATCTTGGTTTCGTCCACAGGCAATGACATTATACCCATTATCTGCACACTTGATTGCTAATGCCTTACCTATTCCAGATGTTGCGCCAGTAATTAAGATACTCTTCATTTTGCCAGCTTCCCTTTTATCTTTTTGATTATAAAACCTAAGATAGGTACGTGCTCGTAAACCATTTTGCCCAAGTCGTAATAATCTTTGTGGTAAATGATGATGTCATCGGCAACGCCAAGTTGCGTTGTACCGTCTAGCGTTATCTTTTTAGTCTTGTTTTTGAGGACGAGGGTCATTGTCCAGTTTATGACGTGAGTCACCTCGGATTGACTTTGGTTATTTTGTACAGAGCACTGGAAAATGTTCGCTATATCGAACTTGCACGTTTCGGCCTGGGTAAGAAGGTTAGAAAAGTAGCTTTTAACTTCGTCTATTCCGTTATGCACAGTGATGGGATCGATAAATGTAATATCGCTGGCATAGATGTCTTCCAAGTCATCTGGAGATATCTGACATATATCTGTGTAAATTTTACAAAAGCGCGCGATGACATCCATATAGCATCCTTCACGTTAAAATATTAGGTACCGGTTGACAGATAAGTTGTGACTTTCTTTTAATCTCTCGACCATTTTTTGATTATCGATTGCAAGTCTCTGATATCAAATCTGTTAGTATTTTTATACAAAATCTAAATTACATTAATTGCTGAACTTAAGATCATGTTTTTCAGTTTATCTGTGAAAAATTTTCCCATTCGATCCTATTTGTACTCGGTCGCGTAAGTATTTTCGTGTTTTCGGAAGTGTTGAGTATGAGTGTAGAACGTTTTCCCTTATTTCCTTTATCTGCGCATCTTTTGCCTGAAGGCAGAATGGCGTTGCGTATTTTTGAGCCTAGGTATGTGCGTATGGTTAAGCAGGCATGTGCCGAAAATAAAGGCTTTGTGATGTGTATGCTAAATGCAAACGGTGACAAAGATTCAAATGAACATATCCATAAAATAGGGACATACGCACAGGTTGTTGACTTTGATATGCTCGACGATGGGTTGCTTGGCATAAAGGTTGCTGGTTCTCACTTAGTTGAGGTAAGTAGCATTGAAGTCGAAAAAGACGGTCTTCGCACTGGAAGTTGTAAGGTGTTAGCGCCTTGGAAATGCGATTTGGCCCCTCAACAAATAGCGCCTATGGACGAGCGGCTTAAAGAAATATTTGGAAATTACGAAGAACTGGCGTCGTTATACGACTCACCAAAATTTGATTGTCCCAACTGGGTATTAAATAGATGGTTGGAGTTACTGCCAGTGGATGGCTCGCAAAAACAGCATTTTTTAGCACAAAGAGAATGTACTAGTTTGGTAAATTATCTTTCTGCACTGATTGCCTAGTTTTGAGAGTTGAAGTTGACATTACAAATTCGTAATCCAACATTTGCGTTTTTCGCAAACGTTTTAAGTCAGAACGTCGTAGAATGATACAACCAAAACGGAAAAGCGGACGAATCTTATGTTAGTTGGAATTCCTTTGGAACAAAGCAACAGCACAATCAAACCTAAAGAATGTGCTACTGAAATGTCTGATTACCTAGTGGCGGTTGCTGACGCCAGATGCAAACGCTCCTTTGCTAGAGTATTTAATTACTTCGCACCTCGCTTACGTTCATATGCTTTAAAACAAATGGGTAATGAAGCGTTAGCTATGGAGCTTGTGCAAGATACTATGTCAAATGTTTGGCAAAAAGCGCACCTTTTCAACGCTGAGAAAGGGTCTCCATCGACATGGATATTCACAATTGCGCGTAACATACGCTTTGATATGTTGCGTAAGTTGCAGAACCGAAAAGAAGACGTATGCTCTGATGACCTGTGGCCAGTGCTTTGTGAGCAAACTGCAGATGCTAATGAGGCGCCACTTGACGAGCAAGTTACTTTAGAGCAAATTGGTCACTTGTTTGAATCACTGCCGGTAAAACAAAAAGCGGTAGTTGAAGCTATCTACATTGATGGCAAGTCTCAACAGGAAGTTGCCGATGAACTTTCCATTCCGTTAGGGACGGTAAAGTCACGCACGCGTTTGGCGCTTCAACGATTAAAGGTCATGTTAAACGATAATGATTAGGTTTCATCCCAGTGCCCAACAACTTAGAGATTTCGTTGAGGGCACGCTGTCACCTGCTATATCTTTAATGGTTTCAGCACATTGTGATATGTGTCCGAAATGCCAACGATTTGTTGAGATTGAGACAGAAAGCTTAGCGGCACAAATGGTGTCATCTGTAAGCGAAAATGCTTTCGCGGCTTCTGATGCTTCCCTTCAGTTTGGCGATATGTTTTCACAAATTACACAACTCCCACAAATCGCTGACGGCAGTGTTGAAACTGCTGGTGTTTCTGAATATCGAGAATCTTTTAAAAAGCCTCTTGCACCATCTAAATCAGAAAAATTAAATACTATTGAATTGGATGGCAGGACGTTTACTTTGCCTAGAACCCTTCACCGGTATATCGACAAGACCGGGAACTGGTCTAGTTTAGTCGGTAAGCTATGGCAGGCCCCAGTTGATTTAGGTAATCAGGGTGTAGCCAATTTTATATTTATGGGCGGTGGCGGTAGTGTGCCAGAGCATACTCATCGAGGAACCGAATACACGCTAGTTATTGATGGTGAATTTAGCGATGGACTTAGCCGCTATGATACCGGCGACTTTATTTTCATGGATGGTGAAAAGACCCATACGCCCAAGGCTGAAGGAAAAGACGGTTGCTTAGTATTTAGTATTGTAGATCAGCCACTACACTTTACTTCCGGTTTAGCGAGACTATTAAATCCATTTAGCCATCTCTTCTTCCGCTAAGGTTTAAAACAATTGCTTGTCTGCTTCTTTGCTTACAATCGCTAAATAACAAAAAACGCACTTAAGTGCGTTTTTTCGTTTTAAATATTAATGTTCAATAGTCGTTCGCGCTTCGAACTTGCTTAGACTAGCTAATAAACTCGCTATCCGGATAGTTAAGTCTAAGTGTCTTCATGGCGTTATCACGAAGCTCAGTTAGACCAAGCTGTTCATAGCTTGAAACCATAATTTCCAGGGCTTGTTGGACCTGCGTAGTGTTCGGGAAGTGCTCAATAACATAGCGACCACGGTTGGCAGCAGCAACATACGCCTCCCTTCTCATGTAGAAACGTGCAATTGCAATTTCATAACGTGCCAAGCGGTCTTTAATATGAACCATACGCTGCTTCGCATCAGCCGCATACTTGCTATCAGGATACTGCTGAATCAAACGACGAAAGTCTTCAAACGCTGCGCGAGATTTTGATGGGTCTCTATCAGTACGATCGATGTTCATTAACTCTTGGAATAGGTTACTGTCTGATTCCATGTTAGTTAAACCACGCATGTAATATGCGTAGTCAACATCCGAATGATTAGGGTTAAGACGGATAAATCTGTCGATAGTGGCAAGTGTTTCTTCATTCTTACCCGACTTGTAGTAGCTGTAAATAAGATCTAGCTGTACTTGGTGAGACAGTGGTCCAAACGGGTAACGGGAATCTAGCGCACTTAACGTTTGAGCAGCAGCGCTAAAGTTACCGACTTCCATGCTTTGCTTTGCTCTGTCATACAGTTGCTGTGCACCCATGTTAGCTAAAACGGCTTTCTCTTCTTTATCTGAAAAACTACATCCTGCGACAGATACCATAGCGCCCAATAAAACGGGAGCCAGTAGACGAAATGATTTCATAATAATTCTATTTTCCTGCTAAACAGTTTAATACTTCGCTGTCTAAGCTCATGTGTTAAACAACAACACTTTAATTGCATTCTAACGTACTAACGACGAGAAAAACCATACAAAAACGTAAACAAGGCAGTGTACAGCGTGAATACTTGTTATAATACCCTTTTTTAGACGTAATCAATGGTGTTATGACACAGTCGCCGAACACAATACAATTAGAAGCTTCAACGGAAGCTGCGCATTTTGGTTTACGCTTAGATCAGGTTTTGGCTGATTTGTTCCCTGAATATTCTCGTTCTAAGTTAAAAACTTGGATTCAAGACGGGAATGTTTCGGTAAATGGTGAAGTAATCACCGTTCCACGACACAAAATGCAAATGGATGAACTCATTACTGTACAAGCCGAAATGGACGTGCAGGTAACAAGTGTTGCGCAAGACATTGCGCTAGATATTGTTTACGAAGATGAGCATATTTTAGTTATAAATAAACCTGCTGATTTGGTCGTGCATCCAGGTGCGGGAAATCCAAGCGGTACAGTGCTTAATGCATTGCTAAATCACTATCCTGAAATTGACAAAGTTCCCCGAGCAGGCATTGTCCACCGTCTTGACAAAGACACTACGGGTCTGATGGTAGTAGCAAAAACAATACCTGCGCAAACGCACCTTGTGGATCAGCTACAGCGCCGTGAGATGAGCCGTGAATATGAAGCCATCGCTTTAGGTACTATGGTTGCGGGTGGTATTGTAGATGAACCTATCGGCAGGCATGCCACAAAGCGCACGCACATGGCAGTTCGCGAAATGGGTAAACCAGCAGTAACGCATTATCGCGTTATTGAAAAGTTCCGCGCTTATACTCACTTGCGTTTGAAGCTTGAAACCGGTCGTACGCACCAAATCCGCGTACATATGGCGCATATAAAGCATCCGCTGTTAGGCGATCAGGTGTACGGCGGGCGTCCGCGTTTACCTAAAGGTGCGTCTGAGGAATTTATTGCTGCACTTCGCGGATTCCAGCGACAAGCGTTACATGCCGCTCAGCTATCGCTATTCCATCCTGAGACCGAAGAGTGGATGACCTGGAAGGCACCTCTGCCTCAAGATATGCAAGACTTGCTTAAGGCGGTGAAGAAAGACTCTGCAGACAACCCGCAAGATATGCTTTAAGCAGATGACACTATGACATTTTCAGCTGCAAATTCACCTATTACGTCATCGTTGGATTTAATCAGTCCGGCATGGTCATGCCCCTCTAACATTGTCGCATATACAACGACAAGATTGGGGGGCGGTAGTATGGGGGATTTTGCAGGTCTAAATGTTGGTGCACACGTGGGGGATGACCTTTTATTAGTTAAAGCCAATAGAAGCCTGATCCCACACAGCGAAAAGATAACGTGGCTAGAGCAAGTACACGGTAATCGCGTAGTGTCTCTGCCAAGCGTGGATACCACTGCGGATGCAGCGTACTCTTCTTCCAAGTCACACTTTTGTGCGGTGATGACCGCAGACTGTGTGCCCATCTTGTTGTGTGATGAAAGTGGTGAACAAGTAGCTGCAGTGCATGCCGGCTGGAAAGGTCTTGAAACAAACATTATCGCCAATGCCGTTGGACACTTTAGCTGTAATGCTAATAAGCTCATAGCGTGGATAGGACCTGCAATTAGCGGCGCTTGCTATGAAGTAGATGCACAGTTGGCAAGTAAATTTAGCCACATAGATGGCGCTATTGCCAATGGTACTAATAAAGGGAAGTACTTATTAGATTTACCTCTAGTAGCACAGATGCAATTGCAGCAAACTGGCGTTGAAGATATTACGCAAAGTAACCTGTGTACTTACACTGACGAGCGACGCTTCTATTCGCATCGAAGAGCTACTCACCAAAACAAACGCACAACTGGGCGAATGGTTAGCGTAATAGGTATGCTTTAGATACCCGGCCCCAAGGGCAGTAGTTCTTAATCCCATCATTTATTTGCGCTACATCAAAATTCCTACAGTATTTGTTATCTTTTTGGCTAACTTTTCAATCTCGTACTTGAATCGCAATTGAGCAGCCTACATAACTAGAACATAAAGAATACCATTGCGCATAGATCATTACCTACTCTGCGAGAGTTAAAATGTTCGTAACCGCGGCGTGTTACCGCAGGTATAGTTGTTCACTTATTAGGTTGAGATTATGAGACTAGATAGATTTACCAGTAAATTTCAGCTCGCGATATCCGATGCTCAATCACTCGCATTGGGGCGAGATCATCAATATATTGAACCTGTCCATTTAATGACTGCCATGCTCAACCAGCAAGGTGGTTCAGTACGCCCGTTGCTTGATCAAGCAAACATCAATGTCAATGCGCTACGCTCCGCATTGAGCCAAGCAATTGAACGCCTACCTCGAATCGAAGGCATTGGTGGCGATGTCCAATTAAGTAAAGACAGTGGCATTCTACTTAACCTTTGCGACAAGATTGCTCAGCAACGAAAAGACGAATATATCACTTCTGAAATCTTCGTTTTAGCGGCTCTTCAGGATAAAGGGCGGTTGGGTGAAATTCTTAAAAGCCTTAATATCAATAAAGACGCTATTGAAAGCGCGATAGATGACATGCGGGGTGGACAAAAGGTTACCGATCCCAACGCAGAAGACGTACGTCAAGCGCTTGAAAAGTATACCACAGACCTTACTGAGCGAGCAGAACAGGGCAAGCTCGACCCGGTGATTGGGCGAGATGACGAAATTCGTCGAACGGTTCAGGTGCTTCAGCGCAGAACCAAAAACAACCCCGTGCTTATTGGTGAGCCTGGGGTGGGTAAAACGGCTATTGTGGAAGGTTTAGCACAGCGCATCATTAACGGCGAAGTGCCTGAAGGTTTGAAGAACAAGCGCGTTCTTGCCCTCGACATGGGCGCATTAGTGGCGGGTGCTAAATACCGCGGTGAGTTTGAAGAACGTTTGAAGGCAGTACTAAACGAATTGGCTAAAGAAGAAGGCCGCGTCATTCTATTTGTTGACGAACTGCACACCATGGTAGGTGCCGGAAAAGGCGATGGTGCCATGGATGCTGGGAATATGCTTAAACCCGCGTTAGCCCGTGGTGAACTGCACTGCGTGGGGGCAACCACTTTAGACGAATATCGCCAATACATTGAAAAAGACGCAGCGCTTGAGCGCCGTTTCCAAAAAGTATTGGTTGAAGAGCCAAGCGTGGAAGACACCATTGCTATTCTTCGAGGCTTAAAAGAGCGTTATGAGCTCCATCACTCAGTAGATATTACCGACCCCGCTATTGTCGCAGCGGCAAGTTTGTCACATCGTTATATCAGTGACCGTCAATTGCCGGATAAAGCCATTGATCTTATTGATGAGGCAGCTTCTAGCATTCGATTGCAAATAGACTCTAAACCTGAGGACATGGATCGATTAGAGCGACGTATCATCCAGCTTAAGTTGGAAGAGCAAGCGCTTGCTAAAGAGACAGATGATGCGAGCCATAAGCGCCTTGAAATGATTGAACTTGAGCGCGAGCAGGCAGAAACCAAGTATGCAGAGCTTGAAAAAGTGTGGGTGGATGAAAAAGATGCCATGCAGGGCACCCAAACCATCAAAGGGGAGCTTGAACAAGCAAAGCTAGATTTAGAAATTGCCCGTCGAGCATCTGATTTGAATCGTATGTCGGAACTTCAGTACGGCCGTATCCCTGAGCTTGAAGCAAAGTTAGAGCAAGCGGCTGAAAATGAGACCCGAGAGACCACGTTACTTAAAAACAAAGTAACAGACATTGAAATTGCTGATGTACTCTCTCGATGGACAGGTATACCTGTAGCGCGAATGCTTGAGGGCGAGCGAGAGAAGCTGTTACGCATGGAAGACGTACTTCATAAACGGGTAGTTGGGCAAGAAGAAGCTGTTGAAGCAGTATCAAATGCTATTCGCCGCTCACGTGCGGGGCTTGCCGATCCGAACCGGCCTATCGGCTCTTTCTTATTTTTAGGGCCAACTGGCGTGGGCAAGACGGAGTTGTGTAAAGCTTTGGCCGGCTTCATGTTCGACACTGAAGACGCTATGGTGCGTATCGATATGTCTGAGTTTATGGAAAAACACTCGGTCGCACGCTTAGTCGGGGCGCCTCCTGGCTATGTTGGCTATGAGGAAGGTGGCTACCTAACCGAAGCGGTACGTCGCAAACCATACTCGGTTATTTTATTGGATGAGGTTGAAAAGGCACATCCAGACGTATTTAACATTCTGCTTCAAGTGTTGGATGACGGCCGTTTAACTGATGGCCAAGGTCGCACGGTAGACTTTAAAAATACCGTGGTGATCATGACGTCTAATTTAGGCTCAGACATCATTCAAGATAAACACAACGAAAGTCAGTATGACGATATGAAAGCGTCGGTAATGAACGTTGTAGGGCAGCATTTTAGACCTGAATTTATTAACCGCGTCGATGATATAGTGGTATTCCATCCGTTAGGTAAAGAGCAAATTAAGTCTATTGCTAAAATTCAGCTTGCTTCCTTAAGAGCACGACTAGCGGAAAAAGGTTACAAACTTACTCTTTCTGCTGCGGCAATGGATAAATTAGCAGACGCAGGTTTCGACCCTGTGTTTGGTGCACGGCCACTTAAGCGAGCGATACAAGTGCAGGTGGAAAATCCACTCGCACAGCAACTGCTAGCGGGTGAATTAATACCGGAATCAACCATTCGTATTGATGCTGACGAAAGTGGTCTATTTGTAGTAAGCAGTTAATCATCAAGCCAAATCTTTAATTCAAAGGCACTGGAGACAGTGCCTTTTTTATTGCTTTATTATTGCCTTGGCACTGTCTTTTCCTTTAGTTTACTTGCTAGAGCAATTTCAGCATGAGTGTTAGGAGTCATACATGGAAACAGCCCCAATTATTAACGCATTTAAACGCGTACTAGGGGAAAGCAACCTTGCCGTTGGAAAACGTGAGACTGAGCATTACAGAAAAGGGTGGCGCTCGGGCGAAGGTGAGGCATTGGCCGTGCTGTTTCCAAACACGCTAATGCAATATTGGGAAGTGCTTAAGGTTTGCGTTGAATATAACTGCATCATCATTATGCAGGCAGCCAAAACCGGGTTAACGGAAGGTTCTACACCAAGCGGAGACGATTACGATAGACCTGTGGTAGTTATTAACACCCTAGCAATGGATGATATCGTTCTAATAAATGATGGTAGGCAGGTATTGAGTTTTCCTGGGGCAACCTTGTTTAAGCTTGAAAAAATGTTAAAGCCCCTTGACCGCTCGCCACATTCGGTTATTGGATCGTCCTGTTTGGGGGCGTCTATCGTTGGTGGTGTAGCTAATAATTCTGGTGGCGCATTGGTTAAACGAGGCCCCGCTTATACGGAGTTGTCGCTATTCGCTCAATTAGATGCTAACGGTGACTTAAAGCTGGTGAATCACTTAGGGATAGACTTGGGTGAATCACCTGAAGAAATTATCGGTAATCTCGCATCAGGCAACTTTCCAAAATCACTCCCAGAAACGAGTGAAAAAGCGTCAGCTAGTGACTATGAAGAGCTCGTTCGAGATGTAAATGCTAGTTCGCCTAGTCGCTTCAATGCTGACCCATCAAGACTATATGAAGCCAGCGGTTGCGCGGGTAAAATTGCCGTTTTTGCCGTTCGCTTAGATACATTCGAAGTACCAAAAAAAGAACAAACGTTTTATATCGGTACAAACGATGCTGGTGTACTTACCCGTATACGCAGAGACATTTTGTCGACGTTTGAAAATATTCCTGAAGTAGGTGAATACCTGCATAGAGAAATGTTTGATATTGCAGATGTGTATGGCAAAGACACGATATTGAGTATTGAACGTTTGGGTACAGATTCACTACCTAAAATGTTTGCACTTAAAGGGCGGGTGGATGCTGTGCTTAACAAACTACCTTTTATGCCTCGTTACCTAAGCGACAACATTATGCAGTTTGTGAGTAAGTTTTTCCCTGACCAAATTCCTACAAGTTTGAGAGCCTACCGCGACAAGTACGAACACCACCTTATTCTTAAGATGAGCGATGGTGGTATTGAAGAGGCAAAGACTCTTTTAGCCAAACTGTTTGCTGAAGAGAAGCTAGATGGTGACTACATTACCTGTAATGAAGAGGAGGCGTCTAAAGCCTTTTTACTTCGCTTCGCAGCGGCAGGTGCCGCGGTGCGTTATCAAATGATGCATCACAAACAAGTAGGGGATATTTTGGCGTTAGATATTGCCCTGCGACGCAATGACAAGTTTTGGGTAGAAGAATTGCCTGAGCACATAGCCAAACATGTTGAAAAGCCGCTTTATTACGGACATTTCTTCTGTCATGTTTTTCATCAAGATTACATACTAAAGAAGGGAAGCGACGCTCACAAAGTCAAAGCAGACATGTTGGCACTATTAGATAGCCGTGGTGCTAAATATCCTGCCGAGCATAATGTTGGGCATCTGTATAAAGCAGAGAGTACTTTACAGCAGTTTTACAGAGAGCTAGACCCTACCAATACCTTTAATCCAGGCATTGGTAAGATGGAGAAGCACAAACGCAATTGTTCGTGCTGTTTATAGCTATATGTGAAGAGAGCCTTAAAGGCTCTCTAATAATGCTCTAGCCTGCGGACGCCTGAAGAAAGGTCGCTCTACATTTACTGCATACTCTAGCTCTTTCTTCGCTTCCTCAGTTCTATTCAATTTTGCTAGCGTGTACCCCAAATGATAGCGAATGTTGGGGTCATTAGCGTCTCTTGCGAAAGCGTCTCTAAGCATTTTAAGACTACCCTCATAATCTCCCTGTAGCGCTTTAATGTGTCCAAATGTGTCTAGTATTTTAGAAGAGTTAGGCTGTAGCTCATAAGCTTGTCGCGCATAGTTTTTCGCGGTAATTAGCGATTTTTCAATATGCATGATAGCTAAGCGATTAAAGGCTTCTGCTGGATTAAGTAGGTTGGGCTCTTCAATAAGTTCTTTATAGAGTGCTGTTGACTCCTCGAACTCTTGTATAAAGAAAAGGTACTGAGCCAGCAGATTTTTCGCCAGCAGGTTATTTTCATTTTCACGAACAAGTTTTCGCGCGGTTTTCAAAAAAACATCAACAAATTGTTCGTTTAATGCGTAGTTGTAGATCGCAATAAATGCCTGTGCAAAAGCAGCATCCACGTCTAGTGCTTTTTCAAAAGCGTCAATTGCTCTTTCATCATTACCCTTATTCGCAGCTAATCTTCCCTTCAGAAAGTGATAGACCGGATTTTCTTGCTGGTTTGCTGGAATGGTCGCTAATAGCGACTGTGCGTTATCGTTTTTCTGTAAATCTAACAATAAGCTGGTATAACGCAAAGTTACAAAAGTACTCGTGTTAGCTATTTCGTAAGCGCGCGCCATGGCACCTAGAGCGCTTTCGCTGTTTCCTACATTGCGAGCTTGGTCAGCATAAGCGATAAGCTTTCCAGCATCGTCGTTAATAAAGTTTCTAACAATGCTTAGCGTTTTTTCAGCATCTGCACGCTGGTTATTCCTTAGCTGAAGCGCAGCTTTACGAAGGAGGTAGTCAGCATTGTCGAAATCATCTTTTATAAGCAAATCTAAATTATACAGTGCGTTCTTGATGTCGCCTTGTTGCTGGTATAAAGATGAAATGCGCTCTCTAGCACCGATATTCGAAGGATTGAGCGTTAATATATCGAGGTAAATTTGCTTCGCGTCTTCTACGGCGCCCGCTTTGGTTAAATTAAACGCCTTTAGCATTAAAGTTTCGTTATGCTGAGGGGACAAAGCAAGTAGCTCTTCTACAAGTTGGTTAGATTTATCTACATTCCCTAAACGACTCTCTGTAGCTGCTAAATTGAATTTTGCTGGAAAGAGGGTAGGGTTCTGTGCCAGCGCCTTTTCAATATTGGTTTTAGCTTCTTCTAACTGACCTTGTCTAATCAAGATGCCGGCTTTAAGGTTATATACTTCAGCTTCATCAGGAAAAAGCTTACTGAGTAAATTTGCACCCTTCAGCGCATTATCGAATTGCTGCGCTTGTAAATTCATTAATGAATAAGTGAATAGAAAACCAGCGTTATCTTTGTAGGTCGGCAAATTCTTTTCAAGAATCGATAGCGCTTCGTCCTGCTTACCTCTGGCAGCCATTAATTTAATCTTGAAAAGCTGAAGCTTGTTCTCATTAGGGTATTTGTATTCAAGATTTTGCAGTAGGCGTTCAGCTTTAAACGCTTTGTTTTGGCGAATAAATAAGTCACCTAGAAGAAGTGCTGAGTCAGGGTCTTCCATTAACGTATCTTGATGGCGTTCAAGCAGTGCAAGCGCTTGTTTGTCTTGCTGTGTTGCCATATAGACTTGGCTTAGCATTAATACAGCCTGCAGGTCATCAGGCTCCTGCTGCAAGTAAGCATTAAAGTCCTTTGCGGCTGTTTCCATGTTGTTATTAAAGAAGTTCGTTAAACCACTGATATACAGCAACATGGGTTGAGAGGTTATCAGCTCAGGGTCAAGCTGCGCCATGAAGTCGTTAAGTTCTTTTAGCTTTGCATTATCAATAGCTTGCTGGTTGTCTCTACTTTGTAGCCAGCTGTTGAGTAATATGGCTAGCGGATCGTTCGGCGTGTCCTCAATAATTTCATCAACGAATAGCTTCGCGGTATCGTAGTCTTTTGCTTCTAAGTACAAGTCTACAAGGTTACGTAGCGCAATAGGATCGTCGCGGTTAAACGTTAGAGCTTTTTGTAAATGCGCGGTTGCTGCGTCAGTATCTCCCTGTCGGTAAGCAAGCTGGCCCTTCAATCGCCATGTTATTGCGTTTTCTGGTTCTAACAACATGGCTTTATTGATAAGAGAGTTTGCTTTAGATAAATCTTCGTTTTGAAGGGCAATAGACGCTAGACCATTAATGGCAGGTACGAAGTCTGGCGAAAGGGAAACGATGCTGTTGTAGTCGCGTAAGGCGCACTGCTCGTCTTCCAATCTAATACACGCGGTTGCACGAATCATCAACCATTCACGCTCTGCTTCACCTGACAGCTTGTCTGAGTCTAAAAAGTCCACAATCTTTTGATACTTGTTTAGAAATAGCCATGTGTTGCCAAGCGGTTCTGCCAGAAGGTTAATGTCAGCACCCATTTCAAGTGCTTCTACAAACTCCATTTCGGCCGCGGTTAAGTAGCCGTTTATAAGCAACATTTCGCCCATAAGAATTTTTGCAGCTAGATTCTCAGGGTCTTTCTGTAAGCTGTTTTTAAGGTGGATATAGGCTTCGTCATACTCGTTTTGGTTAAACGCGGTGAGCGCTTTTTCGTAATCTTCAGATGTAGTAGCAAAACTGTTGAAAGTGATTAACGATGAGGCAACTGCAGAGATAATAGCGCGATGTACAATTCGCTTTTTATTATTAAAAAAATCCATATAAACCTTCGAAACTTAGCCTAGCCACTGGCTCAAAAATAGCATAAAAAAAGGTGGCCTAAGCCACCTTCTAAAGATACGTGTTTTCTAAGCGTTTTTAAACAATTAAACGCGACGCTTACGTCGATAAAGAACAAGACCCAAACCTAAGCTCATCAGTGCAAGGGCACCTGGCTCGCTGACTTCTGTTGAGGGAGGCTGCTGCGTGTTGTCTTTCAACCCAATATTTAAAGATGAGAGTTTTAAGCCTATTCCAGTGTGAGATGTATTGTTTTTGTCGAATACAGTATTGTAAGCACCCACTAACCAATACTGAGCTGTTCCAGAAATAGTGTTTGTGAAACTTGATTCAAATACACCATTAACCTTATTCCCCAAACTAAAATGGCCCAGTGTGTTCTCAACTATAGTACTATAAACATCGCTCCAAGTTGAGTTTACAGCATCCTGAAAGGCGTTAGCATTTTTAAGTCCTGCTACCGTTATTTCTCTTTCTCCATCACCACCATGTTTATAACTAAATGAAGCACTCGTTAACGTAACTTCTTCGCTAAACGAAATTAAAAACATATCAAAGTCTTGGGAGCCTTCATTTGTATAGTTATCTAGACTATGAGTGTCATAGGTTCCGTATTGCGAATTATGTCGAGTGTCATTGTTATAGAGACCATAGCCCCAGACGCCTTTGCTGTTTTCCCAACCTTTAATAGCGCCTTGTTCTAATACCAAGTCTGAACTACCGCCAGTATCGGCCCAACCGGTGATTCCAACATAGATTTTTTGGCCATCTATTTCGATGAAATTCGATGAAAGCGGGTTAAGAGATTCGCTTATATATTTAGTAGAACCCAACGAATAGGTTTCTTCATTTAAAGTGCTGTCATTTGCGAAAACTGTGCTGCTAAGAAGTGACATAGCGCAAAGAGCCACTCTCTTTATATACTTCATGGATTATCCGTCACGTAATGCTAAAAACAAAATATGTTTTTACGTGTAAGCATTAAGTGTGCCGCTTTGTATCCTATTGATTTTAAGATTGTATTTTAAGTTGTTGTCGTCGTGAGTAAAAAAAACTGACAGGTTGTACCACCTGTCAGTGATCTAAAGTCTAATTTTCTTAAATGGCTTTTTTACGGCGCCACATGACGAATAGAGAGCAAGCCATTAACAAGCCGATAGTACCAGGCTCAGACACTTCTGTAGTATCCGGTGTTCCTGTAATTGAGAAACCAACATTAGCAAGTTTGAAAGCATCGTTGCCAATGTACCCACCAATATTGCCAAATACTGTGTTGTATGCCCCTACGAGCCAATATTGCGCAGATTCAGTGAATGCGAAATCTGCACGGTGTTCTAGGTAGTCGCAGTTCTCGATATCATAAGATGCAGAAGTAAGCGCGTCTGCAACAATATCACTCCATGTATTTACACCAGAGGTCAAAGCAGAGGTGTCATTTAAGGCAGCTACTGAAACTTGACTATCATTACTGCTATATAACCATGAAAAGCTCGCGCCAGTTAGCGTCACTGCAGAGTCAAATGAAAGCAGTACAAAGTCATAATCACGCTCAACATTGGTCACTCCGCTTTTATATGAAGCCTTACTACCTTCATAATAATAGTTTAGGTTGTCGATAGCATGGTCAGAACTACCGTTGTAGTAAGCTTCGTCATTATTGGTAACTCCATAAGCCCAAGTATTTGAGATTTTTTGTAGGCTAGCGGCAACCACTGTTTCGCCAGTTACATTATTAGTATCTGAAAATGCGGACAAAGAAATGTTTACGCCATCAATCTCCACAGGAGAGTTATCAGGGTTAACACTATTGTAAACACCATCGTCGACTAGATCATAGGTATACTCACCAAGCGGCGAGTTACACTGTTTACTTTGGGTGTTGCTGCTACCCGATGAGCCGCAGTAAGAGTAATCGTGCTTTTTATAATAGGTTGCAAATGCAGAATTGGCGCTCAGCGTCGATACTAACGCTATCGAAAGCAATAGCAAGGTCTTGGAAGAAAGGGTTTTGTCTAGTAATCGCATCATTACTTTCCTATTTAAAAAGCGCATAGCGCTTCAAGTACAATCCTTTCAAGCGTTGTACTATTTATATACACACACTTTTTTGGAAAGTACTTAGTTTCAACATGGAGTTGTATGATATATAAACGGTGACCTGTTTAAGGTATGTGACCGTATACCTAGTTATTACTGATTGGCGAGGTAAGTAAGGTAGCAGGTTCTAAATTATTAGCCTTTGTGCGTTGTCCTTATTTGATAAAGTGGACTCATCTAAATGTATTGCAAAGCTTTTTGAATATGTCATCGCAGAAATTTATGTATGGAAGCTGGCTGTATCTTTACTTTGCTATGCCTTCTTGCATATCTATGAAATAATTAACTCAATTACATGTAGAAGTACGAGGACATATGTCTGAACAAAAACGTAAAGGGATATACTTACTTCCCAACTTATTAACAACAGCAGGTTTGTTTTCTGGTTTCTTTGCTGTTGTATCATCAATGAACGGCCGCTTTGAAGCTGCAGCGGTTGCTATATTTGTCGCGATGATTTTTGATGGACTGGACGGACGCGTAGCTCGAATGACAAATACGCAAAGTGATTTCGGCGCAGAGTATGACTCTATGGCCGATATGGTCTCTTTTGGTATGGCACCTGCGCTTGTCGCTTATAATTGGGGATTAACAGAACTAGGCAAGTTAGGTTGGTTAGCTGCATTTGTATATGTAGCCGGTGCAGCATTGCGTCTAGCTCGCTTCAATACACAGGTTGGCATCGCTGATAAGCGTTTCTTCCAAGGTCTTGCTAGTCCAGCGGCAGCGGCAGTTGTATCCGGTCTTGTTTGGGTTGGTGTCGAGTATGATGCAGTAGGGACTGATTACGGATTAATTGTGGCCGCAGTAACTGGTTTAGCTGGCTTACTTATGGTGAGTAACTTTAAGTATAATTCTTTCAAAGAAGTTAACTGGCATGGCAAGGTTCCATTCGTTGGCCTTCTATTAGTGCTTTTAATATTCGTTGTTGTTGCAACAGAGCCAGCGCTTGTACTATTTTTAGTATTTGCTTTGTATGCACTGGCAGGGCCTATCAATACTTTCCGCACGGTAGAGAAAGTGACTTTAGATGACGTGGTAGGCGATCACGAAGAAGACGCGGACTTCAATGCTGATAAAAAGAACCAAAGCGAAAGTGAAGACGTTTCTAAGCAGTAAGTAGGCAGTTCTAGTCTTTATGAAAAGAAGGAAACCTCTTTTAGTGTTATTAAACAGAGCTCTTTTCCATAATTCTGCCTGCATAATAAACGAATAGAGTGAAAAGCGACCGAATGGTCGCTTTTTTTGTATTTATTTAAAATAAGTGTTGACGTGAGCGCTCATTTCCCTAAAATGCGCATCCGCTTCGGGGGAAAAGCAAAACAGCAACCCTCCTGAAGTAAGTCTCTACTACCTGCATAGGCCAGTAAAGACGGGAGTTTAGAAGAAACGCTTCAGAAAATAAATTTTCAAAAAGTGTTGACAACGAAAACTTCCAGCGTATAATGCGCACCTCGCTCGAGCAGGGTGAGTCACTAAGAAGCAACGGCTTCAAGTGAAATGTTCTTTAACAATTTAGACAAGACAATCTGTGTGGGCACTCGTTAAGAGTGTCACAACGAC